>NZ_JBQQCN010000006.1:0-149421 GCF_052246795.1 Halobacillus sp. K22
TCCAAATTTCCAATATGCTCAAAAACCGAAAACTATCCAAATCGATTAGTGATGTGAGCTGGTCGATGTTCACGTCTATGCTCGAATACAAAGCAAAGTGGTACGGGAAGCAGTTGGTACCCGTATCGAAAGTTTTTGCGAGTTCACAGCTGTGTTCCAAGTGCGGATACCAAAACAGTGAGGTAAAGAATCTCGCTGTTCGAACGTGGGATTGCCCAGACTGCGGCTGCCACCACGACCGCGACCTAAATGCGAGCTCCAATATATTGAAGGAGGTTCAAAGAATCCTTCCAACCGTCGGTGCGACGGGGCTAGCCTAATCATTTGAACGAACCGTTAGGTTCGTGCTCTTAGGAATCCCCCAACTTCAAGGAGTGTCAGCGAGTAAGTGGGGGTAGTTCAATGATAGATGTGTGTTGGTCCAATTGTGCTGCTAAGGTCTCGCCAAATATGTGTATAAAACTGACTCGAGTATCGATTACATGTTGTTCGATCCGTTGAAATTCTGCTCTCTGAGCACTTGTCATCGGCACTTGGGCCATACGCTCCTCATGGATCTCTTTTGCGATTGTATTTTTATTTTGTAAGATCAATTCCCCGATTAGTTGTAATCCCCTTGGCATATATCCATTCCTCTCTATCTGAAAAAATCAAATTGGTAGTTGATAGCTCTATTGTAACTTATTAACAGTCATCAAGATAATTTGAACTAGTTTCTTATAAACAATGCTATTGTAAATAAAATTTTTGTTTTCAAATAAACTCCCGATTATGTAAGATCAGTATCGAAAGATTGTGAGGAAGATGGTGATTGGACAAACGAATTGCCCGGCTGCATCGGTCAGACACTCGCACCATACAAGCATTTATAGCAAATGAAGGAGGAGCTCGCTATCTTCTAAAAGGTTCCGTTTTTAACCTGTGGCTCGGTTGGTGTAGAAATCACGGGACTCCCAGGGAGAAGGAGCTAGGGGAGATCTTACAGGTAGTGATAACGACCGAGGAAGCTTATGATAATAGGAGGATCGACTAAGCTCGTCACGTCCTGTGGCAACGTCAAAATCATAAAAAAGCGTTTAACAAACTTCACATAAAAAGAGCACTATCCTTTAATAGTGCTCTTTTTAGTCATATATTTATGAAGCTTGACCTCTTAAGTCTCTTTCAATGTCTTCCAGACTGCGTCCTTTTGTTTCAGGTACGAATTTCATGACAAATAGGAAAGCAAGTACTCCGATTCCTGCAAAAATGACAAACACCCATGCTGTTCCCAAAGCTCCAAGCAGAACAGGGAAGAAAAGGGAGACAATGAGGTTGGCTAATGAGAGTAATAGAGTTGTGAAGCCTGTGGCTGCTCCCCTTGCTTTAAGAGGGAATAACTCAGGCAGCATTACCCATACCACGGGTCCCCAGGTTGCTGAGAAAAACATAATAAACATTCCTAAGAATACAACAGTCAGCCAGGCTATCGCGGTTGTCAGCTCAGCCGTAAATAGTATAGTTGCAAGAACAGCGAGGCTTAGGGTCATACCCACATTTCCGATTAGCAGCAGTTTTTTCCGGCCTAATTTATCTATAGTCGCAATAGCTACCAGCGTCATAAGTACGTTAACAATACCAATTCCCAGTGTACCTAAAATGGATGCTGCATCCCCTAACCCAGCTTTAGTAAAAATAGTGGGGGCATAATAAATGACAGCGTTGATCCCGATAAATTGTTGAAAGACAGCAATACCACTACCAACTAGAAGCATGGGACGAACCCATTTTGATTTCAGTACATCCCAGGTACTTTCTTCAACTTCTTCAACCTTTTTCATTTGTTTAATTTCGTCATCAATCTCGCTCTGTTGACGGGTAAGAGCCATAATTTTACGAGCCTCTTTTTCACGATTATGTTTGATGAGCCATCTGGGACTCTCAGGCATAAACAGAACTCCGACCATTAGGACGATAGCGGGTACTGCAGCAAGCCCCAGCATCCAGCGCCACCCTTCAATAGGGGTGAAAGCATAATTGATTAAGTAAGCAAGCACAATCCCAATTGTAATCATCAATTGGTTCAAAGAGGCAAGTGAGCCGCGCTGTTGAGTAGGTGCCATTTCGGATAAGTAAACAGGAACGATAGCCGTTGAGCCGCCGACAGCTAAACCAAGAATGACGCGCCCGGCAATCAGGATCGCTGCGTTAGGCGATAAAGCTAAAACAAGCGAGCCTATTAAGTAGATGAGTGCGATTACAAATACTACGCGCCTTCTCCCAAAGCGGTCTGATACATAACCACTCATTCCTGCGCCCACAATAGCACCAACGAGCAGGGAACTCACTACTACTCCCTCAAGAAAATTGGATAGCGGAATATCCTGATTAATGAATAAAAGGGCACCGGAGATCACCCCTGTGTCATACCCGTACAGCAAGCCGCCTAAGGCCCCAAAGAAAAATATCCAGCCTTTACTTAAGTTTTTATTCATAAGAGACTAACCACCTTTTAACAATGTAAATGTATTTGTCCAAATATTTTCCACCTAAATGGAAACCGCAAACATGATTGTGTGAATTTAACAGGAAAAGTGATGAATCAGAGCAGCTTAACGATAATAAAGGAGCTTCGGGCTTGAAAGAATGATTTAGTGAAAATCTCAGAGTAATTAACTAAACGCTGTCGGTAGAAAGATGCGGCTTAGTATTGCTTGCTTTAAGTGCTGCCTATGTATCACCCCCAAACCAAAGCGAATCCCTGGAGTATGACTCCGACCATGGTACCCTGTTCTGCAAGAAAACCATCTTCATAGTAGTGTAGGCAATTTTCCTCTATAGCCGGAAGATTAACAGATCTTGTGTAACTAAGTGGGTGTAACAATAAGTCTTAACATTTGCTTTCAGGTAAAAGGTAAGAGTTATGATAAGAGAAGGATAAAAATTTTGGAATTTCGTTGGGAGGATGTATTTTGAAATATACTGTGATCACCGGGGCCAGTTCAGGTATAGGGTATGAAGCAGCTCTTGCCTTTGCTGCGCGTGGGAAAAATTTAATTGTAGTCGCCCGAAGAAAAGAGAAGCTGGAAGATTTAAAAGCAGAGATTGAGAAAAATCAGCCTGAAGTAAATGTGATTGTAAAGCAAGCCGATTTAGCAGTATCAGAGAATGTTTATCAATTGTATGAAGACTTAAAATCCTTTGAACTAGAAACATGGGTAAACAATGCAGGGTTTGGTAATTTCGATCCTATTGCTGAACACGATATTTCTAAAATAGAGAAAATGCTTCGATTAAATAATGAAGCATTAACCATTCTCTCCTCTTTATTTGTAAGGGACTATGAAAACACACATGGGACACAGCTCATTAACGTTTCGTCAGGAGGCGGATATACAATTGTTGCTGACGCAGTCACCTATTGTGCAACGAAGTTTTTTGTAAGTGCCTTTACTGAAGGGCTGGCCCAGGAGTTATTTGGAAAAGGAGCCGCCATGCAGGCAAAGGTACTGGCTCCGGCAGCTACTGAGACGGAATTTTTAAATCGCTCATTTGATAATGATGAGCTGAAATATGAAGGGAATATCCCTCAATACCATACGGCCAAGGAAATGGCGCAATTCTTATTGGAATTATACGATAGTGATCAAGTAGTGGGAATCGTGGATGGAAAAACATACGAATTCCATTTGCAAGAGCCCATTTATCCTTATGTTTCCAGATCAACTGATTCGGATTGAGAGATGACTAAACTTAAAACGCAATTCAGATTTTGGATTGCGTTTTTCTTTACATACGAAAGGGGGAGAAGAGCTGTGCATAGCGAGTTACCAAGTATTTTTCGTGCATTTGCGCAAGAGGAATGCAGGGGGTCGAGCCGGTTATATGAAGTATTAGCTAATAATATTGCTGAAGATGAAGGTATTCTGAAACTCTCTGAACAAGCAAAAGAAGGGCAGCCTGTGCCTAATTTACTTTTAGGAGCTGTACATTATTTATTACTTCAAGGTAATTCTACTCATAAACTAAAGCAGTTTTACAGCAGTATGGTATCTAAGCCTAGGGACCCTGAAAAATCTTTTCCCTATTTCAAAAATTTTTGCAGGGTGCACTCGAAGGAAATTGAATCACTACTGCAGAGGAAATTGGTTCAGACAAATGAAGTAAGGAGATGTGCATATCTTTATCCAGTTTTTTGCGAAGTTCATCGTTTAACGAAAAAACCTTTAGCAATGATTGAACTTGGATCAAGTGCCGGATTACAACTGTTATGGGATGAATATTCGTATACCTATGGAGGAGAGGAGATATATGGAAATAGAAATTCACCTCTTCTGTTGTCTTCCGAAGTAAAAGCTGGCAATACTCCATTTTTATTGAAAAACTCACCCCCTGCAGGCACTCGGATCGGAGTGGATCTAAACGTGTCTGACTTAACCAACGAAGATGAATATCTTTGGTTAAAAGCACTAATCTGGCCAGAACATAAGGAGCGTAGATGGCTTTTTGAGAAAGCTTCCATACAATACTCCAAAAAACCTCCTCAGCTCGTAGAGGGGAACGCTGTCGAATTGCTGGAATCTCTAGCTGACAATATACCTGAGAGTGAAGCTTTGTGTATATTTCATACACACGTAGCTAATCAGCTTACTCCTTCTGTGAAAAATGAGTTACTTAATAAAATTCAGCGTATTGGGAGAAGAAGGAACGTATTTCATATCTATAATAATTTAAGTGATCGTAAGCTCCACTTAGATGCGATTATTAATCAGAAGGAACAAAGCCATACGATTGGCCGGATCGATGGACACGGTCGTTGGTTTGAATGGCATTCTCCGATTATTAATCTCGACTTATAAATTCGTTAACTGAAATTAGTGAATCTGCCCAGGACACTTTGCCTCTTACCACATAAATTGTTAGGGAAAGCAGGAGGAGGAATGAGTGTTATGGGGCAACAGAATGACCAATTTCCAAAACTATTCAACGATGCCTTCCAAAAAGTTGTTCGATCTATGGACTCGTATTTTAGCCAGTCCATCAAACAGCTGGGGCAGTTTTTACATGAGAATACCTTTCCGGTTGCCATGCAGGAAATCAATGGTGAGGTTATTATTCAAGCGCAGCTTCCTGAAGCTGACCGCAGCCAGATTGAAGTAGAGGTTATAGGGAACCACATACGCATTGCCGTTAAACATACAGAAATGACCGAATTTATAACCGACCATAATCATCAGTATCAGAAACAGCAGACCCGGCAGATGATGGAAAGGACGGTTACTCTGCCTTTCACCATTTCTGAAAAAGAAACAAACGCACAATTCAATAACGGCATTTTGACGATTAAAACGCCCAAGAGAAGCACAAGCAGCGAGTATATAGATATCATTTAAAGCTTTTCCTCGCGAGGGGAAGTTTTTTTTATTTCACGCCTTAAATTCGTTTGAAGTGCGTAAAAAGCCCGCTTATGAAAATGGAATTCCATAAGCGGGCTTTTTCGTTATGATTAGTAATATGGAGAAATCATCAAATATACAATAACTCCTGTTAAACTCACATACAGCCAAATTGGCATCGTCCATCGTGCAATTTTACGGTGCTTGTCTACTTTCATAGCGAGACCTCGGAACAGCGTGATCAAGGCCAGCGGAACGATGACAATTGCCAGTAAAATGTGAGAAATAAGGATGAAGTAGTAAATGTACTGTAAAACCCCTTCACCACCATAGGATGTGGAGGAAGACATAGAGTGGTACGTTAGGTAAGAAACCAGAAACAGAGCTGTAGTTGTAAATGCTGCAAATATAAAACGCTTATGCCACTTTACATTTTTACGAACGATCATAAACAGTGCAGCCAGTAAAAAGACAAACGTAAACGAATTTAATATCGCATTCAAAAGGGGAAGCAGTTTAATATTAAAGCCTGTCCCGCTTTCTATTTCAGGAACAAACAATAAAGCTAACACAATGAGGTTGATCGCGATAGAAAGACCAATCACCCATGGGACATAATTAAAATCTTTATTTAATTCCAATATTATTCACCACCTCAAAACATGAGTCATATCTAGTATATCTAAATAAAGCATACACTTCATTAAATATAGGGATGAAATGGTGACGAAAATGTTACATATCAGTAGGAAAAAGGTTAATTAAGGTTTGATAATTTTGCAGTTTATTATTTTATAAGTTCCCGATGGCATAAAAAAATCCCGTTGTTTTTGCAAGATATTCACGTTACTAAAAAAAGGGGGAAGGGAATATGGGATTTCTGGTTTTGGCTATTTTGTTAATATTTTTATTCGATTTTCATAAGTTCAGAAAACAAAACGAGCAAATGATTCAACAAAATGAAAGAATCATTGAGTTACTGGAAGAAAAGAATAAGAATATGAAAAATCAATAGTAAAGGAGGGGTCAATTGGTAAGCAAAGGGGGAGAACGTATGAAGTTTGAAAAGAAAAATCAATATTTTTTTATGGCACTTGGGCATCTGGGAATGATTCTTGTGGCCTTAGGTGCTATGAGGGTTATGTCTGTAATTAACGATTCAGCAGGGTTTGCATTCACCTTTTTTGGGTTTTTGTTAATGAATATTTATATAAACGATCTAGAAAAGAAAATGGGATTTAGCAAGAAAGAGAAGGGAATTTTTACTTCAATATTTATAATAATATTTATCGGTTTATCGTTGTGGCTGTACTTATTATAATACCTATTTTAATGGATTAGCCTGAAAGTACAGAAATACAACTAAATTCTCGGCATAGAAATATTTAAGATCTTAACTTGTGGTTGTATTTTACTTGTCCATAAAGATACTTCTGTACTCATTCAAGACAACCTTACATAACCATTGCCCAATTCGCAGAAACTAAGTTAAAAATGAACGGGGTAGTGACAGATGACATTATTCAGACTGGGCTATGTGGCCATGAGCGTAAACCTTCAAAATGCTTCCCCCTCTCAAACCATGACGTATAAACGTTTTTCAGCGGTTCGAGATCAGGAAGCGGCTGTTAGAAAACTTGAACGGATTGCTCAATCCAATATACAGAATTGTATAAGACTCTTAAAGCATAATAAAGCTCATGATATCGACTTCTTCAGGTTAAGCTCGCGCCTGGTACCGCTTGCCACTCACGAAGCATTAGAAAAGTGGGATTACCTGGCAGCCATTAAAGAGGATTTGAAAGAACTAGGTGATTTTGCTGAAACATATGGAATGAGGCTTGATTTTCATCCCGATCATTTCGTGGTCATTAATTCAATCGATAAAGAAATTTTCAAAACATCTATGAAGGTATTAAAGTATCACTATTTCCTGCTACACCATATGGGCATCGACCCAGCTCATCGATGTGTGATTCACCTGGGGGGCCGGTACCAGGATAAAGTTAAATCGCTGGAACGCTTCATAGATAATTGGGCTCTCGTCCCAAAGGGTATTCAGAAGATGATTATGATTGAAAATGATGATACTTCCTACACACTCGAAGATTGCTTATATGTTTGTGAGAAGTTAAATATTCCTCTCGTTTTTGATATCCATCATCACCTTGCCAATCAAGACAAAGAGCGGTGGGAAGACCACTGGGAACGTATTTTAAATACCTGGTCCCGTTCACCATTATCCGTTAAAATGCATATTTCCAGTCCAAAAAGCCATGAAGAGTATAAAAGTCACGCGGATTTTGTAGATTTGAAACTGTTTCTCGATTTTGTCAAAAACACTAACGGATCAACCGGACAAATTGACTGCATGATCGAAGCTAAACAGAAAGACGAAGCACTTTTTGCATTAGCAGGTGAATTAAGGAAACATCCCAATGTAATTATGGAAAGCGAAAGTTCTTTTAGATGGAAGGGAGAGTGAGGGAGCTAAGAGGAAAGGTTTTAAACAGCTGGGCAGGGGTATTCTGAACTCTTTGGGGACATATTGACGTTTAGACGATTTGCAACCAAGTGTGAACATACGTCAGAGTTCCGTACTGAAAAAAGCATGAGGCCGGAGCCTCATGCTTTTAATTGGTTTGCAATTTTTTCTGTTTGCGAGCTTTTTCTTTTTCAATTTGTTTACTTCTAAGCTGACCGCATGCTGCATCAATATCTGTACCATGCTCGGTACGGACTCCACATTTGATTCCGCGGTCCATCAATGTTTGATAGAAAGTGAGGATGGATTCTTTCTCACTTCGTTCATAAGGGTTATCCGCTACAGGGTTGTAAGGAATCAAGTTTACATAAGAGAGATGCTTTTTATTTTGCAGAAGATCAGCGAGTTCTTCAGCTTCTTTCTTATGATCATTGACGTCCTTAAGCAAAATATACTCAAAGGTTATACGTCGGTTCGTTTTTTCGAGATAATAGTCAATGGCCGGCATGAGCTTTTCCAGCGGATAAGCACGGTTAATTTTCATAATTTCTGTCCGTAATTTGTTGTTCGGCGCATGAATGGAAAGCGCTAAGTTGATCTGAATGCCTTCGTCGGCAAATTCATACATCTTCGGTGCGATTCCACTCGTGGAAACAGTGATGTGTCGAGCACCGATGGATAGACCTTTTTGATCGTTGACAACCTTAAGGAAGTCGATCAAGTTATCATAATTATCGAATGGTTCGCCTATTCCCATTACAACAATGTGGCTGACACGTTCATCTTTTGCTTGTTTATCAAGGTGCTGCTGCACCTGCATAATTTGCTCGACAATCTCTCCGCCTGATAAGTCACGGTTTTTTTTCAGTACGCCACTCGCGCAGAAGGAACAGCCGATGTTGCACCCAACCTGGGTTGTAACGCATACCGACAATCCGTAGTTAAACCTCATTAGAACAGTTTCAATGATATTTCCATCATGTAATTTGAATAGAAACTTGACTGTTCCGTCTTGTGATTCTTGTTTTATTTCCTCGGTTAACGTTTCAATTGTAAAATGTTCCTGAAGAAGATCAATACAAGATTGGTTCACATTCTTCATTTGAGAAAAATCCGTTATGCGCTTTTGATAAAGCCAGTTCCAAATTTGTTTAGAACGGAATTTTTTCTCACCATGCTCTGTGACCCAGTCAGTTAGTTGATCAAACGTTAAACCATAAATCGATGGTTTCATAAATACGCTCCTCTTTAAAAAAGTTCGCTATTTCTATCATAATAGATGCAGGTACATCTTACAACCTTCCGCTCAATGTTATAATTTTTGCTCAATTTCTAGTTAATGAGTAAAATCTATGAATTAATTACGTGTAATAGTCTATTCCATCTTATTAGCACATTGTTATGAGGGGGAGTACTATTATTAGCAGCATCAGTTTTACATAAACTGTTAAACAATTGTTATCTAATAATAAAATTATTACAGCCAATAGCGGGTATATAATAAATAAGCCTATCAGGATATGGGTGATGCTGGATATTCCTTTATTCAATAATGGAAAGGATGAAACCTAATGTACAAAAAAGTAGTCGTTGCATTTGACGGTTCTGAAGGAAGCGATAAAGCTCTGAATCATGCCGTAGAATTAAGTAGAACCCAGCAATTTCAGATATCAGTAGTATTTGTAGAAAAGGAAAAGGATAAATACAAAAATAATACAGGTTTTAACATGACGATGCGTAATGATATGACACTTGAAGAAGGAGGCGCCTACGTAGGGGGCTCTGAGGAGCGGATCAGCGAGAAAGAAGTCATACAAAGTGAACCAAGAGCCTACGCTGGAAACCACCCCATTTTTCTTGAAGTTAAAAGAAAACTTGAAAAAGAACAGGTTCCCATCCAATATGAATGGCTGGAAGGCGACCCAGTCAGTCAACTATGTAATTTTGCTTCAAGCCAGGAAGCGGATTTAATTGTAATCGGGAGTCGCGGTCATAGCGGCATCAAGAAATTCGTCATCGGGAGTGTTAGTGAAAAAGTAGCAAAAGAATCGGACATTCCCGTATTAATTGTTAAATAAATTGGAAGGCCGGGCTAAGTGCCCGGCCTTTTATATAGATAAGAAGAATTGTAATAAGAATTAACATTACAAATTTATATTGAATTTTTCACTTCACAAAGGGTAAAATAATTATGAAACTGATTTCATAATTAAACCGACAGAGGGGAGTAATGGAATGCCGACTATTTCAGATGTAGCAAGGATTACGGGTCTTTCCAAATCAACGGTTTCACGTGTAATTAATAATCATCCTTATATATCGAGTGAAAAACGTGAAAAAGTATTAAAAGCCATGAAAGAACTCGGGTACTATCCAAACCCCTCCGCGAGAAGATTAAGAGGCCAGGCAACGAATACCTTAGGCGTAATTGTTCCCCGTATTGTGAACCCATTCTTTTCCTATTTAGTAAACTCTATTGAGCAAGAAGCCTTTAAAAACAATTATCAAGTGATTATATTTCAAAGTAATGATCTTAAAGACAAGGAATTATATTTTCTTAACTTGTTAAAAACCAGACAGGTTGACGGGATCATAATGACATCAATTGAAAATGACTGGGAGACAATAGAACCTTACATGCAATATGGCCCCATTCTCCTTTGCAATGAATACGTAAATCATTCTTCTGTATCTAAAGTGAGATTGGACCAGAGGAAGGGCGCATTCATGGGGACCGAGCATTTGATAAACAAAGGACATCAAAAAATTGCTTATTGTACAGGTGGACTGTTTGCCGGGTACGGTCGTGACCTTGATCGTAATACCGGCTATCAGAAGGCTATGGATAAACACCACTTGAACCCTAACCCCAGCTGGATTTTTATTCAGAGGCATTCCATTGAAGATGGGAAAAGAGTAGTGAAGGAAATACTATCCATGAAAGATAAACCTACAGCAATTTTCTCGGGCAGTGATGAAGTAGCGGCAGGAATAATTATCGAAGCAAAAGAAAATGGGTTAAAAATCCCCGATGATTTAGCCGTAATTGGTTTTGATGATCAGCCTATCGCCGAAATTGTAGAACCTAAGTTGACTACGATTAGACAGCCTATTGATGAAATGGGGGTCAAATCTGTAGAACTACTAATTCAGATGATGAATACTAAAGAAAGTATGTCAGAAGAAATCCAACTACCCATTCAACTAATAGAAAGGGAATCTACTTAATTTTATGAATATTTTAAAATTTTATTGAAAACGATTTCATAATGCCTTATAATAAAAATTAATTCTTGATTAGCATTTCTTCAAGAATTAATATTTTTTGAATCATATGAAATCGATATCACGTTTATCTTTTGGCTCTTTTAAACTTCTTTATTGGTTTTAAGGGAAAGCTCCCGTTTCTTTAAGACTCAGTTTCGAGATATCTAGTGAGAGAATTAGGTCCTGCGGGGAACGACTCGCTTTCCGGGGTCTCACCGATCATGTTTATCCCACAAGAGTCTCCCCGTTCCCCTCCGGACCTTGCCATATCAGCAACTCGAAACGAACTAAGACATCTTCTGCTTGATGAGAAAAAAGAGCATGGGGTAATGAGGCAATTTTTATGCACAATGTGAAAATTGCATGTGAAAGAAGCATTTATGACCAGTTATGAAGGAGAGGATCCTCTCTTCTGGCATGGTCCGTTATTCTTCCTGGCTGGATTGGTGGGGAAATGATGAGACTCCCATGGGAGAAGGAACTAGGTGAGATCCCGCAGGGAGTGAAACGAGCGAGGAAGCTTACCGTTCCCCCATAGGAAAGCGAGTTATTTCCCCACCAGCCACCTCCACAACTCGTAACGGACCCAAGATATCTCGAAACTGACTCTTACAGTAACCGGCCCTATTGGGTAGTTAGCCTTTTAGGTAAAATCAATGATAAACTTAAACAGAGTCTATCGTTTAAAGCGCACGATTAAATTACTAGTAAGCGAAGCGGCAAAGAATGAAGAAATTTTTTTAAGTTTATGTGAAACCGATATCATATGAAGAAAGGATGAAGAGTATGAAAGCTTTTAAGTTACTAGCTCCAATTGTATTGTCAGGTACGTTGCTTGCGGGGTGTTCGTTCTCGTCAAGTGGTAGCTCGGATAATTCAGAGGATAAGATGACCATTGAAATTTTTCAAGGAAAAGTAGAATTTAATGACCAGTTTGAAAGCTTAGCTGCAGAATACGAAGAAGAGCATCCAAATATTAATATTAAGATTAACAGTGTAGGTGGAGGATCTGATTATGCCAGTGCGCTTAAAACGCAATTTGCATCTGGGGAAGAACCAGAAATATTCAGTATTGCTGGACCGACCGAAGCGGATAATTATGAACAGTATTTAGCCGATTTATCGGATACAAAAGCAAGCGAACTTGCTCTTAAGGGTTCACTGGAACCAGTCACCAAGAACGGAGAAGTTCATGGTCTTCCATTTAATCAGGAAGGTTATGGTTTCATTTACAATAAGAAAGTATTTAAAGAAGCGGGTATAGATGCAAAAGCAATCAAATCCTACGAAGATTTAGAAAAGGAAGTGAAAACACTCGATAGTCAAAAAGATCAACTGGGCATACAGGAAGTGTTCGCCTTTCCGGGAAAGGAAAAATGGGTCCCGGGCAACCACTTATCAAATGTTTACTTAGCGCCTGAGTTTAATCAATCTGTAATAGAAACTTATGAGGCGGAATCTGTAGGGTTTACAAAAGGAAAAGAATTTAAAAGAATGATCGACTTACAGGTGGATTACTCAATTCAACCAACATTGAATCTAGATTATTCTCAGCAAGTAGAGAAATACTTTGCGCTTGAGGAAGTAGCCATGATTCAGCAAGGGAACTGGATTTACCCTTCTGTTCACCAACTCGCTCCAGAATTCGCTGAAAATAATATGGGTATTATCCCTATTCCGGTAGAAGGACAAGAAGGTAAATTGCCTGTAGGAATCCCTAACTACTGGGCTGTAAATAAAAACAGTAACGATGAAATTATTCAGGCATCCAAGGATTTTATTGACTGGATGTACACTTCTGAAACAGGCAAAGAATCTGTTCTGCAAGACTTTAAATTTATCCCTGCTTATAAAGAATTCGATACTTCAAAAATCGCTGATCCAATTTCCAAAGAGATCTATCAGTATGCATCAGAAGAAAAAACGACAGGCTGGGTATTTCTTGGATACCCGGGCACATGGGGAGATTATCTCGGGGGTAATGTTCAAAAATATTTAAGTGACAAAATGACCTGGGAGGAACTTGAAACCGACTCTAAGAAAGAATGGGAAAAAATGGATCAACAACAATAATATAAACTTATCGACCATTCAGTTTTTACTGGGTGGTCTTTTTTTCATGGAATAAAGGAAAAAGATGAAAAATAAAACCTTCAATATTTGTCGAAACTTACCGTAACGACTATCATGGGAATAGGGAAACTACAATTCCTTTAACAAATATAAGGAACTAATTTGAATTTACTATTTGAGAAATAAATCACAAGAAACCATCCTCTTATACATGAAGTTAATTTATTGACTTAAAATACCTATAAGGGGTATATTGATTATGAAGGAGCGAGAAATAATGGAAGACAATACCTTACCAGAAAATAGTGGGAAAAAGCCGGTTAAACCAAGGACCAATGAAGAAAAACAAGCCGTCATTAATCGTTTAAAACGAATAGAAGGTCAAGTTCGCGGTGTACAAAAAATGGTGGAAGAAGATCGGTACTGTGTGGACACCCTTATTCAAATCTCAGCTATTAACAAAGCTTTAAACCGAGTAGGCTATTCATTAATGGAGCGTCATACGCATCATTGTGTAGCTAGTGCTATTAGAAAAGGGGAAGGCGAAGAAGCCATTGACGAATTGATGAAGGTTGTCCAGCAGTTCTCCAAATAAGGAGGATATTAGTTTGAGTGAACGGAGAGAAATGAATTTAGGTATCACGGGAATGACTTGTTCTGCTTGTTCTGCTCGTATTGAGAAAGTACTCAATAAAATGGATGGAGTAGAGGCAAGTGTAAACTTAACGATGGAGAATGCCACCATCACTTATGACGATGATCAGGCAGAGCCTCAAGATATTAAAGAAAGAATTGAAAAGCTTGGCTATGGGGTGCAGTCAGAAAAAGTAGAGCTTGATATCCACGGAATGACCTGTGCGGCATGTTCCACCCGTATTCAAAAAGGACTAAGCCGTATGAACGGAATTGAAGAAGCTTCCGTGAATTTAACAACGGAAGCCGGAGTGATTGAATATCAACCAGGTTTAATTTCTACTGATCAAATTATAGAAAAAGTCAAAGATCTAGGGTACGAAGCCGTAATTAAAAAGGATCGTGAAGAGCAGAAAGATTATAAAGAGGAAGAAATCAAAAAGAAAAAACGACAGCTCTTCTTGTCTATCATCCTGTCTTTACTGCTTCTTTATACGATGATCGGTCATTTGCCATGGGACTTAGGCATTCCTGTGCCAGAGCTGCTGATGAATCCATGGTTTCAGTTTGTTTTAGCTACACCTGTACAATTTTATATCGGAGCCCCTTTCTACGTCGGAGCTTATCGAGCTTTGAAAAATAAAAGTGCTAATATGGATGTACTGGTAGCTTTAGGTACGTCGGCTGCTTATTTTTATAGTGTGGTGGAAGGCATCAGATGGCAGTTGAATCCAGATGTTATGCCTGAATTATATTTTGAAACCAGTGCCGTTCTGATCACATTGATTCTGGTGGGTAAATTGTTTGAGTCTCTCGCTAAAGGAAGGACTACGCAGGCGCTGACCAAACTACTGAATCTGCAAGCCAAGGAAGCTACTGTGTTGCGAAATGGAAGGGAAGAGAAAGTTCCTGTGGAGCAACTACAAGTGGGAGATGTCCTGATTGTTAAACCAGGTGAAAAAATACCGGTAGACGGTACAATAGTGAAAGGTACAACCTCTGTTGATGAATCGATGATTACTGGTGAATCTTTGCCTGTAGAGAAGTATAAAAATGAAGCAGTTATTGGTTCCACCATTAATAAAAATGGCACGATCCAAATGAAGGCTGAAAAAGTAGGTAAAGATACAGCCCTGGCAGGCATTGTGAAAATAGTAGAAGAAGCACAGGGTTCTAAAGCCCCTATTCAAAGGACAGCGGATGTTATTTCCGGCATTTTTGTCCCGATCGTAGTGGGTATTGCGGTGCTTACATTTGTTGCTTGGTTCGTATTCGTTTCTCCTGGGGAGCTTCCTCCTGCACTTGAAGCTGCCATTGCTGTTCTGGTAATTGCATGCCCGTGTGCGCTCGGTCTAGCTACGCCTACATCGATCATGGTAGGTACCGGGAAAGGAGCTGAGCAGGGAATCCTCTTTAAAGGAGGAGAATACTTGGAAGGCACGCAGGGACTGACGACGATTCTGCTTGATAAAACAGGTACGGTTACAAAAGGCAAGCCAGAAGTCACGAACTTCGATACGGTTGGGAACAATCGAAAAAATGTCCTTGGTTATCTAGCAGCAGCCGAAAAAGTATCTGAACATCCACTCGCCGAAGCTATTGTAAACTTCGCGGAAGAGAACGGCGTGAATCCCCACGAGGCAGATGAATTTGAAGCCATCCCGGGGTATGGAATCAAAGCTATAGTGGATGGAAAAGAGGTCTACGTCGGTACAAGAAAATTAATGAAACGGGAAACAATTGATTACACAGAGCTTGAAGATATTCTTTCACAACATGAGACTGAAGGAAAAACGGCGATGCTTATTGCTGTAGAAGGAAAGCTTGCAGGTTATGTGGCTGTAGCAGACACCATTAAAGAAACCTCGAAGCAAGCCATTCAGGACCTTAAAGATTTGGGGCTGAGCATCTATATAGTAACTGGCGATAACGAGAGAACAGCTAAAGCCATAGCTTCCCAAGTAGAAATAGACGGAGTATATCCCGAAGTTCTTCCTGAAGAAAAAGCTGAGAAGGTAAAAGAACTTCAGGAAAAAGGAGAAAAAGTGGCTATGGTCGGAGATGGAATCAATGATGCTCCCTCTCTTGCTACGGCGGATATTGGGATAGCCATCGGTACAGGTTCAGATGTAGCCATCGAAACAGCTGATCTCACTCTAATTGGCGGCGATCTTGAAAACTTGAGCAAAGCGATTAAGCTGAGCCGGAAAACCATGGCGAATATTAAACAAAATATGTTCTGGGCGCTAGCTTATAACTCAGCTGGCATTCCGGTTGCTGCTATCGGATTACTCGCCCCCTGGGTAGCCGGTGCGGCAATGGCTTTCAGTTCGGTCAGTGTCGTGAGTAACGCTCTTCGCTTAAAAAGAGTAAAATTATAATAGTAAAAAGTATTCTTAAACTCGCCTGCGGGCGGGTTTTTTTATGTGTTTTTTACAAATATGGATTTTTAATGTAAAAAAACAGTTTAACGGGATACGGGTATAGGGTAATTGAATTTATGTAATCAATTCTAAAGGAGGATGTATATTTTATGTCTCATGAACAGTACCAGTCCGTAATTGAATCGTTGCACGAATGTATGGAAGCATGTAATCACTGCTATGATGCTTGTTTAAAAGAAGATAATGTAGCTCATATGGTGGACTGTATCCGTCTTGATCGTGAATGTGCAGATATGTGCGGGTTCCTTGAGCAAGCGTTAGTAAGAAATACTCCTTTTGCTAAAGAGCTAGCGAGTGTATGCGCCCAAATGTGTGAAGCATGTGGAAACGAATGCAAGAAACATGAACATGATCATTGCCAGAAGTGCGCAGAGGCGTGCTTCAAGTGTGCCGATGCTTGTAAAAGCATTGCTTAATTAAAATGGTACATGCTAATAATCACAAGCTCTTTATTAAAAAGAGCTTGTGATTATTTTTTTACAACTGTCATTTATATTAAGTTTATAAATACCTATACGCGGTAACAGTATAATTAAAGCGATTTTATTAGAGGAGGAATAAGCTATGGATCATCATCATAATCATTCAGAGGGTTCCGAGGAAAAAGAGCATCAAGAACATGGAAACCATGATGACCACGAAGGTCACGATCATGGAAGTATGATTGAGGATTTTAAACGCAGGTTTTATATATCCTTATTATTTACTATACCTATTCTTATTTTGTCACCCATGATTCAAGATTTTATTGGATTGGAGTTTTCATTTCCTTATGATCAATATGTATTGTTTGGATTAGCTACTTTCGTCTTCTTTTATGGTGGCTGGCCATTTCTTACAGGCTCCATTGACGAACTTAAAAATAAAAATCCAGGAATGATGACTCTTATAGGTTTAGCTATTGTCGTTGCGTATGGGTACAGCTCACTTGTTATCTTTGGTTGGTCAGGCCGGAACTTTTTCTGGGAACTGGCCACTTTGATCGATATCATGCTGCTAGGCCATTGGATTGAAATGAAATCCGTAATGGGCGCCTCAAATGCGCTTCAAGAGTTAGTGAAACTTATGCCAAACGAAGCTCATCGACTCAACTCAGACGGTAAAACGGAAGATGTGCCTCTCAGTGAACTTGGTGCTCGGGATCTGGTACTTGTTAAACCGGGAGAGAAAATACCGGTAGACGGTATAATTACTGAGGGTAAATCAGCGATAGACGAATCAATGCTGACCGGCGAATCTGTGCCTGTAGAAAAAGAGAAGGATCATGAAGTTATAGGAGGCTCCATAAATAAGGAAGGCAGCTTGACCATTCAAGTCCAGAAAACTGGAGATGACACTTATTTATCCCAGGTTATTACACTAGTTCAAGAAGCTCAAAACTCTAAGTCCAGGGCGCAGGATTTCGCAAATAGGGCTGCTAAATGGTTGTTTTATTTGGCACTTGTATCAGGGATCACGACGTTTATTATATGGATGGCTCTAGGATTTGCCTTTGATACAGCTGTCGAGCGAATGGTTACCGTAATGGTAATAACTTGCCCTCATGCTCTGGGACTTGCTGCTCCTCTAGTTGTAGCAGTTTCCACCTCCTTGTCAGCCAAACAAGGACTGCTGATTAGAAATCGTACTCAATTTGAAAATGCGAGGAATATAGATGCCGTAATCTTTGATAAAACAGGGACACTGACTAAAGGAGAGTTCGGAGTTACGGATATTGTGCCTCAGGAAAACTATGAAATGAATCAATTGCTGTTTTGGGCGGCAAGTGTTGAACAAAATTCCGAACACCCTCTAGCTCGTGGTATTTTAGATAAAGCTAAAGAAGAAAGTGTTTCTTTAAGTAAAGTTGAAGATTTTGAGTCCATGACTGGAAAAGGCCTTCAAGGAAAAGTTGACAATAAACTTGTAAAAGTGGTCAGTCCAGGCTACGTCCAGGACGAGGGGTATTCTTACGATACGAATACATTTAATGAACTATCGGAAGAAGGTAAGACCGTAGTATTTGTTCTAATTGATCAAAACTATGCAGGGATGATTGCCCTTGCCGATATGGTGCGTGAGTCTGCAAAAGAAACCGTAGCTGAATTAAAGAAAAATAACATTCGCTCCGTTATGCTTACAGGCGATAACCAAAAAGTAGCAGACTGGGTGGCTAAGCAGATCGGCATAGACGAAGTGTATGCGGAAGTCATGCCGGATCATAAATCCGATCAAGTGAAAAAAATTCAGTCTGAAGGAAGAAAGGTCGCCATGACAGGAGATGGAATCAATGACGCGCCTGCTTTAGCTACTGCCGATGTAGGAATTGCTATAGGAAGTGGTACAGATGTAGCTGTGGAAACAGCGGACATTGTGCTGGTTAAAAGTAATCCAAAGGATATCTTATCCATTCTCAAGCTTTCAGCAAACACTTATAAAAAAATGGTGCAGAATCTATGGTGGGCTGCGGGCTATAATATTTTCGCCATTCCACTTGCGGCAGGTGTTCTTGCCCCAATTGGAATTGTTCTAAGCCCAGCTGTGGGAGCTATCTTAATGAGTTTTAGCACCGTTGTAGTAGCGATAAATGCTAAGTTATTAAGAGCAGATTAAATGGATCACTTCACTAATGGTTATAGTTAAGGCGTATCAGAGGGTACAAAGTCTTATGATTCCTAACACTTTTACAATTTAGCCTCCGTAAAATTTTGCGTTGAATGGCCTCTTATCCTTAAGACTAGTTACAAAACTTATCGAGGAAGCGGTTGAGGGTGGCAAAGCGAGCTATTCATCAACGGTCCTCATTCTCTATCAGCTAAAACCCCATGGAGATGGTAAAACCTCTAATGGGGTTTTTGTGTGGCTTTTTTTTATATATTAATACCCAGCGGTGCTTCCTGCCAAAGAGGGACTTGAACACCTATCCTTGTTAAAATTCGAAGTTATTCTACGTGCATTCCTGTCTTCGTAGAAATATTTTTTAGGATTAATATGAAGAGGCGCCAAATTTAGTCAGACTTTTTAAATAACTTTAATCTATAATTATATTAAACTAGATAAACAGAGCAGTTAAACCTTAACGAGGAGGAGGTCTATTGACAACCATTCATGTTAATTGGGGAGCATCGAGAGTGAATTTGACCTGGAGATATGCCAAGCAGCTTCCTGCCAGGAATTTAATCACAAGCGTCCATGGTCTCTGTTTTAAAGGAGATCAATTACTGTTAGTGAATCTCAACTATAGAGGCTGGGACTTTCCGGGAGGGCATTTGGAGCCTGAGGAAACCCCTCTGGAGTGTTTTAAGCGTGAAGTGATGGAAGAGGGGTATGTCTCTGGGGAATGTAAGCACTTAGGTCATATCGTTGTGGATCATTGTAATACTCCCAAATGGAATGATTATAGTCTTTATCCAAAAGTAGGTTATCAGGTTTTTTACCGGATGGAAATCGAAAACCTATATGTGTTCAGAGGGGAATATGAGTCGGTAGAAAGAATGTTTGTGGATCCAAGAGAAGTACACCATTACTATTATGACTGGAATGAAATTTGTCAGGAAATTCTGGACTATGCTTCCCACATAAAAAATTAATTTGTTTATAGCAAGACTTTGTTAAACGTTTTTGTTAATTTCCTAAAAGGTTTACAAGATGCCGTAACGGATTATGCCTCAAATTCCTTGGGAAAAGGGGGGTTCAGGGAACGACTGACCTATTTTTTCACACGGAATAAACGAAACCGGCCTTACGAAATCGGGTGCTGAAGTACAGAACCAACTTGGAGGTTTAATAGAGCTAAAAAAGCAGATCCTTCCATAATCGGAAAGGTCTGCTTTTTAGTGGGTTCTATTACAAATAGGTTACAATTGTCATAGAAAGGTTTTATAAGTTCGAAAAAAAGAAATATACAATTAGTAAAACCTGTAACTGTTCAATTAGATTCTGAATAGTGACTGCAATTTAGCGGCAGGTCTAAAGGAGGAATTCATCCATGCGTTATCTTGTAGTTTCTGATATACATGGAGATATTGAAAAATTTGAGGATGTCTTGCAGGAAGCTTCTTATAATCCTCAAGAGGATCAGTTAATTTTGCTTGGCGATTACGTAGACAGAGGTCCTTGCTCAAGGGATGTAGTTGCAAAGGTCATTGATCTTGTTGAGAATGATGGAGCTATTGCCATTAAAGGGAATCACGATGATTTATTCATTCGTTCTAAATATGAAAAAGAAGCAAAAAAGCTATGGGATTTGAACGGAGCTTCCACAACCTTTAAGTCTTACAATGGGGACATGGAGGAACTTCGGGTGCATCAGGCATGGATGGAGAATAACCTGAGGCTTTATTATGAAACTGAAGAATATATTTTTGTACATGCTGGCTTAATGCCCCATATTCCTCTTCAGGAACAAGAAGAGCAAACGATGCTCTGGACCCGTCAAACGGCTAGAATCGGCCTTGGTAAAACCGTTATTCACGGTCATACTCCTGTGAGGCACATTGCCTACTATGAGGACCAAGTAGATATTGATACTGGAGCGGTTTACGGAGGAAAGTTGTCCTTATTGGAGCTTCCCTCACACGAAGTATATACAGCCACATGAAAAAAGGAATGAGCCCGTAGCAGCTCATTCCTTTTTTAGCATCTTTAATAAGCACGATCGCCATTAAAAATGGAGTTTTTAACGATCACATAATCTACAGTTCTTAATGACTCCAGTTTGTTTCCACCTGCATAGGAGATGGAAGATTGAAGATCCTGTTCCATTTCCTCCAGAGTGTCCCTCAGGCTGCCTTTATGCTCTACATACATCTTCTTACCTTCAACATTTTTCTTCTCGCCTTTTTGATATTCAGAAGCAGAGCCAAAGTATTCCTTAAAGCGTTTACCATCTTTTTCAAATGTTTCTCCAGGAGATTCTTCATGGCCCGCAAATAATGAACCTATCATTACCATGGTTGCACCAAAACGAATGGATTTTGCTATATCACCATGGGTCCGAATTCCTCCATCCGCAATAATTGGTTTACTGGCCGCTTTGGCACACCAGCGCAGGGCTGCCAGCTGCCAACCGCCTGTACCAAATCCGGTTTTTATTTTAGTAATACATACCTTTCCAGGTCCGATCCCAACTTTAGTTGCGTCTGCCCCTGCATGTTCAAGTTCTCTTACCGCTTCCGGTGTTCCCACGTTTCCGGCAATTACAAAGCTCTCGGGGAGATGATGTTTAATATGCTGGATCATTTCTATAACAGCATTTGAGTGCCCGTGCGCAATATCAATGGTTATATAATCTGGTATCAGTTTTTCAGCTGCCAGCTGCTCAATAAATTCATACTCCTCAGATTTTACCCCGACACTAATGGAAGTGAATAATTCTCGTTCCATCATGTCTTTGATAAATGTATATCTGGCCTCGGGCTCAAAACGATGCATAATATAAAAATACCCATTTTCAGCCAGGCTCAGAGCGATTTTCTCGTCAATAATAGTCTGCATATTAGCTGGTACTACCGGTAACTTAAATTGTCGACCACCCAGCATAACGGTTGGATCGCAATCTGACCGGCTGCTTACTACACATTTAGCTGGGACAAGTTGAATATCTTCATAATCAAACGCATTTTCCATAATTTTCACTCCTGAAAACGAATATTTATAATTCATATTAAATAATTGTTCGTCTATAGATTAATTTACAGCATATATTTTCCTCTGTCAAAGTCTTGAGTAGGTTTTTTAAGTGTTTCACACTATTGCAAAAACGATAGTTTCCTATAATAATATTAAGAAGAAGAGCTGTTAAATCAGTGCTAAGCAGGAATTTCCTTCGTAAAAGTAGAAAATAACAAGAGAAGCGAAATTATATAAACGGATTTAATATTTATTCAGATGGGGTTTTATCATGAAAAGAGAGACAGAATACATCGAATTACCAAGAAATAGAGAACGGCATGCAGGAGGGGGAACTATGGATCCATTAGATATAGTAGGGAATCTGGATCAAATTAAGCCTGTGTACCACCCCGTAATCAGTGCGATAAGACATGATGTGATCGGCTATGAAGTGTTGGGAAGGTGTTTTAACGGACACGAATGGATAAGTTTAGGCTCTTTTTTCCACGATGACGATGTGCCTGAAGAATTTAAAGTAGAAGTTGACCAGCACTTGTTAAATTTAGCCCTTTCTCAGATGATTGAATCTAATCAAGACGGGTTATTATTTATTAACCGTAACGGGAAACAATTAATGGTGAATAATGGAGAGGACCTATTAGAGACGCTGCTTAAGTTTCAAAGTCAAGGGTTTTCCATGGATCGAGTAGTACTTGAAGTTACAGAACATGACTTTGATGAGGAATTTGAAGTATTAAGCAATTTACTGCTTTATTATAAAACATATGGCATCCAGATTGCAGTTGACAATGTAGGTGCCAGAAGCTCAAATATTGATCGCATCCGCCAGCTGGAACCACATATACTAAAGATTAATACAGCTATAATTAGACAGCATAATTCCGATGGATTTCAGGATATTATGTACTCTTTATCCATGCTTGGAAGACGGATAGGAGCTGCTTTACTTTTTGAAAACATTGAAGATGAATCCCAGCTTTATTTCGCGTGGAAACATGGAGGGAGATACTATCAAGGCCACTATCTCGCCAGACCTGAATTTACACTAATTGATACAGAGACCCTTTCGTTAAACGTGAGCAGTAAAATAACGCATTATATTAAACGTGAAAAATCGCTCGTCGAGCAAAGGCTCAAGTATATCCTATTGTGGGAAAAGAAAATAAAAGAGTTGCTACCTAAATGGGAAGGGCAAAAGAAAGTTGACGCATTTATCCAGTTCGCGACCTCTGAATTTAATGAGGAAAGCTTTCGTATGTTTATATGCAACAGTGACGGCCAACAGGTTTCCTCAAACTTCAATAAGCACGAAAATATGTGGCAGATCGATCCTGATAAGCGCGGATCCAACTGGGCATTCCGACCATATTTCTTAGAAAACGTAATGCAAATGCAAACATGGAATAAAGGCATTCTCTCAGAAATTTATTCGGATATTGAAACTAAGGATATGATTCGAACATTTAGCTTTCCGCTATCAGCCGAATATTTTCTATTTATTGATATTCGTTATTCCTATCTCTACGATCACGAGTGTCTACTAATATGAAACGGATACATCCCGTGCAATAATAGTAATGCTGAACCTTTAAGGGTTCAGCATATTTTATGTCTTCATTGAGTCAAGTTTAAGCAGGACGGGACAGGTATAAACAGATTTCTTTCTTTCCCTGCATGTATTTGCAATAATACTCCTTGCAAGAATGAAAGAGGAGGGCTTAGAAATGACAACTACCAATAAATCAACAGAACCACTATTTCAGACGTTCAATAGCAAAAATCTAAAATTAGAAAATCGTACGGTTATGGCGCCGATGACGAGGGGGTATTCACCAGGAAACATTCCGGATGAAAACGTAGCTGCTTACTACCGCCGTCGTGCTGAAAATGGTGTGGGGCTGATTGTCACAGAAGGAACTGGCATTGATCACCCTGCATCTGTTTCAGGAGCCAGTATCCCTCTTTTTCACGGAGAAGAAGCACTGAAAGGCTGGAGCAATGTTGTAAAACAGGTCCATGAGGCAGGCGGAAAAATTGCACCCCAGCTATGGCATGTGGGGATGACAAGAGGTAAAGGAGACCTTCCTAACGAGGAAGCTATGCCGGTAGGACCCTCGGGCTTGAGTCTTGATGGTGAACCAATAACTGAACCTCTGACAGAGCAGGAAATCCTTGAATTAGTAGAAGCTTACGCTCAAGGTGCAGCAGATGCTAAACGCCTTGGCTTTGACGGGATAGAAATTCATGGAGCCCATGGCTATTTAATTGATCAATTCTTCTGGGCGAATACTAATCGCCGCACGGATCGTTATGGCGGTGACCTTGTAGGCCGAACTCAGTTTGCTGTAGAAGTGGTTAAAGCATGCAGAAGGGAAGTCGGTCCTGATTTTCCAATCATTTTCCGTTTTTCTCAATGGAAAATGAATGATTTCAAAGCTAAACTTGCGGAAACACCGGAGGAATTAGAGCGTTTTCTAAATCCTCTTGTGGAAGCCGGCGTGGATATCTTCCACTGTTCCACCCGCAGATTCTGGGAAGCGGAATTTGAAGGTTCTGATTTAAACCTAGCAGGATGGACGAAGAAATTAACCGATAAGCCTGTTATTTCTGTCGGCTCCGTGGGGCTTGATGGAGAGTTTACGAGTTTTTCTGGTGCTAACACTACCAGTCTTGATGGTCTCGTGGAAAAAGTTGATCAGGAAGAGTTTGACCTGGTAGCCATTGGCCGGTCTTTACTAATGGACCCTGAATGGGTAAGGAAAGTGCGTGAAGGCAAAGAAAATGATCTTCTGCCTTTCGATAAAGAAGCGCTTCAAAAACTGTACTAAACCATATCGTTCTCTATATATCAAAAGCGCCAGACCCGAGTGAGGATCTGGCGCTTTTCTTCTATATATTACCAAAGAATTTTTCTGCTTTATCAAGATAAGGCTCCTCATCAGGAGTCATTTCATACTCTTCGACAATAGCGTCCACAGGGCAGGCAGCCACACATGCTCCGCAGTCAATACAGATGTCCGGGTTAATATAGAATTGATCTGGACCTTCTGCAATGCAATCTACAGGGCAAACGGTAACACATTCACCTGCTTTTTCTGATTCGCAAGGGCTGGTTATTACAAAAGCCATAATAAACCTCCTTTCATTTAATCATTTGCTTTGTTAAAAGTGATGATCTTAAAGTAAAGCTCTCGTTTGTGGAAGACTTGACTTCGAGATATTTGTTGAGCGAAAGGTCCTCCGGGGGACGATTTCGCTTTCCGGCCCTGCACGACGCAGGGTCGTTCGACGTTGCCACAGGACGTGGCGTTCTTAGTCGAACCTCCTTTTCTGTGCTGAGCCTCCTCAGTCTTCGACTTCCGGGGTCTCACCGATCATGGTTATCCCACAGGAGTCTCCATCGTCCCCTCCGGACCTAGCCGAAACAGCAACTCGAAACCACTTAACACACCGTTTGCTTGGGGAAAAAAGCATAGGATAAAGCATTTATTTTCATGCTAGCACGATGTGGAAAAGCTTGTCATAGAATCATTTAGGTCCTATTTAGAAGGAGAGCAATCTCTTTTGGAAGGGTCCGTTATTCTCCCGTGGCTGGGTTGGTGGGGAAATGGCGAGACTCCCAGGTTGAAAGCGGAAGCACCTTGGTCAGCGGCGTATGGACTGGACTGAGCTGGCGGAGATAAAGAAAACACGAAGAGCAAAGCGATTCGATGTTGCCTTATCGTACAGAAGTGAGGGAAGTCTCACTAGCCGCTAGGTGCTGGAGCTGGATAGCACTCCACGCCGTTTAGGCATTTGCTTATGACTCCATCGATCATGAGTGTAAGAACGGGAGAAGGAGCTAGGTGAGATCCCGCAGGGAGTGAAACGAGCGAGGAAGCTCACCGTTCCCCCATAGGAAAGTGTTCAAATGTGGAATCGCCCCGAAAGACACGACCAGCATAAGCCTAGCATCAAAAGGGCGGTGGTCTTTCCGTCCGTTGATGCTAGGCTTATGTCTCGAGAACAAGACGAGTTATTTCCCCACCAGCCACCTCCTCATTTCGTAACGGAGCCCATTTATCTCGAAATCGATCTTCAAGTATCCGGCCCTTTAGTTTAATAAGCTAGATATAAATAAACTACAGCAAAGTTTACCATAGCCTTATTCAGCAGGGGGACCGAACTTTCCTTGATTGAAATCAAGATAAGCCTGCTTGATCTCGCCCATCGTATTCATAACAAACGGACCATAAGGAACAATAGTCTCTTTGATTGGTTCACCAGAGTAGATAAGAACTTTGGTTTGACGTTTGTTCGATTTGATTTTCAACTCACTTGACTGGTGCTCGTTTCCATCATCTTTATAGGTAAGTGTTGCAACACCATGCTTATTTAATTGAGTGCTGCTTGTACCCACAGTTATACTACCAGCTAGTACATATAAGAAAGCGTTATGGTTTTCAGGTATATAATGGGAAAATTCAGCACCTTCAGCCAGATTAATCTCACTTAATGTAAAAGGCACAATAGACTTTAATGGACCTTCAACTCCTGCAATGTTTCCGGAGAAGACCTTTAAGGAACCCCCATTAAACGGAACAACAGGGGCATTTTCAGAGTACACATTCTGGTAGATGGTATCCGTATCTCTTTTATCTTTTGGAAGGTTTAACCAAAGCTGAAGGGTATGGGCAATATCGTCTTCCACTCCGTCCTCAGCATGACGAGCAGCCCAGCCTGCATTCATATATTGAACATCACCTGGCTCTAGAATATCACGTCCGCCACCATTGTCGATATGCTCCAGGCGGCCATCCACCACATAGGTGACCGTTTGAAAACCTCGGTGCGGATGGTCAGGAAAGGTTCCTTTCTTGAACCAATCTTCCGCCATAAGGATGAATGGATCAAATTCTGCCCAGCGATCTACAGGGAGAACCCAGCCTTTTTGAATAGCCGGAAAGTCCATTTCATTATATTTCACGTACCAGGAATCTTTCACATCTCTTTTAAAGTGTTTATTATCCAATTCTATCATCCTTCCTCATTGAAATGCTATTGCTGTTAAATTTTTCATTCCAACTATAAGCAATCAGGGGTGATCTTCATTAAAATTCCTCTCTATCTTGTTAAGCAGCTGAGCTAATTGCTCTTTCTCTTCACCCGTCAGATTTCCAGTGGCAATTTTATTAAATTCTTCGGTTACCGGTAGTACCTCTTCGCGTAATTCGCTGCCGGTTTCTGTAAGGTAAAGCTCCAGTGAACGGCGGTCTTCACATGAATAGCTCCTAGTGACAAACCCCTTTTTTTCCAGGTTGGAAGCCATACGAGCGATGTTAGTTTTGTCTTTATTTAACTTCATGGCGAGTTGCTTCTGATTTAATCCATCTTCCTCCCAGAGTAGCATCATAATTAAATTCTGCTCAGGGGCCAGGTTGTAAGGTTCAAGCATTGATTTAATGTAACTCGTCAGTTTTAAATCCGTACGGTGAATTTTAATGCTAATATAATCTTCAAAAGATAACTTCATGGTTTAAGCCTCACTTTGGTACACCTCCAAAGGAATAGTTGCTATACCTACTAATTGCCATAAGCTTAGATTAAAAAACATAGGGAGAATTGTCAAAATTGTTGCTTTGATGCTCTTTTTGTGATCCCACTGAAATCAGTCGATCATCGTAACGTGTACTTTTTTATACGAAGGTATATTGTTACTTAAATTATGAGTTTCTGTTCTTGAATCCACCCGGCCCACTCCTATAAAATGAAGCAACTAGGTCTTAACTTCATTAAAGTGATCAACATTTAAAAAGGTGTTATGGTAAAAGTAATAAATTCTACTGAAAACTACTAAATAAGGAGTACATTTATGAAAAAAGACAAACAATTTGGGGAGGACCCAAGGTATCGTGTGGCTAATAGAGAAGCACTTATTGGAGTGGTCCTGGTCATAATAAATTTTGCTCTTTGGTTTGGGTTTGCCTACGGCCTTGGTTCAAAACCTGTAGAAGAATATAGTTACATTTGGGGAATGCCGGCATGGTTTTTCTACAGCTGCATTGCTTCTACTATTCTAGTAATTCTATTAGTGGTGCTCGCTGTTAAGTATCTATTTAAGGAAGTGTCGTTTGAAGAGGAGGAGGAGGAATGAACGGGGAGGTAATTATTCCACTTATATTTTTTTTAATAGTCATATTCTTTGTAGGCTTCTATGCCTCAAAGCATCTCAAGTCCACCTCAAACTTTCTCCAGGAATATTTCCTTGGCAGTAGACAACTGGGGGGATTTATCCTTGCGATGACAATGACCGCTACATATGGAAGTGCAAGTAGCTTTGTGGGAGGTCCTGGTGTTGCTTATACGATGGGGCTTGGGTGGGTTCTTCTCTCGATGTCCCAACTTGCAACTGGTTACTTTGTTCTCTCTGTACTTGGGAAGAAGTTTGCAATTATGGCGAGGAAAATTAGAGCGGTTACTTTGATTGATTTCTTAAAAGAAAGATATCAAAGTAAATGGGTGGTCATTCTATCAGCCGTAAGCATCATAATCTTCTTATTCTCTGCTATGGCTGCCCAATGGGTTGGAGGAGCCAGACTGATCGAATCACTCACGGGTCTATCTTATACAGCTGCTTTGTTTATATTTGCCGTATCGGTATTGGTTTATGTCATTATTGGCGGTTTTCGTGCCGTTGCGATTACGGATACGATTCAGGGTGTTATCATGTTCCTGGGTACGTTGGTCATTTTAATAGGAACGATTATTGCGGGTGGCGGCATAGATAACATCATATCTGATTTAGCTGCAGAGAACCCTGCTCTTATTTCTCCATTTGGGTCCGACCAATCTCTTACTCCACTTTACGTATCTTCTTTCTGGATACTTGTCGGTGTAGGGGTGGTCGGTCTCCCGCAGGTAGCTGTAAGAGCGATGTCTTACAAAAATTCCAGAGGGATGCATAAAGCTTTAATCATAGGTACCATTGTAGTAGGTTTCATCATGCTGGGTATGCACCTTACAGGCGTATTTGCTCGCTCGGTGCTTCCTGGAATAGAAATTGGTGATACAGTCATGCCCAGGATTGCAATGGAAGTTCTGCCGAATTGGCTTGCAGGAATCGTGCTGGCTGCACCTATGGCAGCTATCATGTCTACGGTTGATTCCCTGCTGCTGCTGGTTAGTTCTGCGGTTGTTAAAGACGTTTATTTAAATTACGTGAGGCCGGGGGCAGATGAACACACCATTAAACGCTTTAGTGTAGGTGTTACAGCCGTGATTGGTATTCTTGTTTTCGCTATGGCTGTCAATCCGCCAGAGCTGTTAATATGGTTGAATCTCTTTTCATTTGGTGGTTTGGAAGCTGCTTTTATTTGGCCGGTAATTATGGGGCTCTATTGGAAAAAAGGAAACGCGAGTGGAGCAATGGCTTCTATAATTACAGGAGCAGGGAGTTATATACTCTTTCACACATTAATGCCAAATGCATTTGGAATGCATACGGTCGCTCTTCCTGTGTTTCTTTCCCTGATTGCTTATGTAGTGGGGAGTCTCGTTAGAGCTCGTTTCCATGCCGGTGTGCAGGCAGAGGTGCATGAAAAACTTTGGAGTGCATAGTTCTAAATAAAGAAGAAGCGGAAATTCCAGAAGGTCTGGAATTTCCGCTTTTACTAGGCTTCTGGAGGTACAAGAAAAACAAATTTGACCGAAGCTGTAGTTACGGTTGAACTTCCCCAGGAGGCATTGATGATGTAAGTCATATTCTTACCCTTTTCACCTTTTATTTTTATGGACTGATTGGTTACTTGTTCATCAATAGCAGTACCGCCTTGAATTTTTTGATAAGAGAGAAAGTCAGGTTTAGAAAGATTTTCTGGAAACTCAATTTGCACATTATCTCCTAATTTCGCGTTGATCACCCCTGGTTTGATTGTTTCTTTTAACTGATCAAGACTGTCAGTTACTTTAATTTCTTGTTGCTGAAAATCTTCACACTCAGTCTGACTCAGGCATTCAATGTAGTATTTGGCCTGGTAGTCCTCGCCCATGTACGTAAATACCACATCATCTAATTCCTTTTCAGTTATGTTTACAAATGAAGCGTTATTCTCCTGGTTGGAATTTTGAGCTGTATCTTGATTCGTACATCCTGCGATTATTAAGGACACGATCAATAAACTAACGAATCGACTCATAAACAAACCTACTTTCTACTGAACTTTTATCCTATCTTGGATTTTACAATGTTATCTTGAACATCACAAACCAGAGGATAGGAGGGGTTGTGTTTTTTTAATTAACAGGCCACTAAAATAAAGAGGGGATCTGTTAAGTCACCATGTTGATTTAATAGATGAGCTCCCGTTTGTTTAAGACTTGATTTTGAGATATTGGTTATGAGGAGAGTCCTTCGGCGGACGATTTCGCTTTCCGGCCCTGCACTACGCAGGGTCGTTCGACGTTGCCACAGGACGTGGCGTTCTTAGTCGAAACTCCTCTTCTGTGGTGAGCTTCCACGGGCTTAACAGCCCTGCGGGATCTCACCGATCATATTCATCCCATTCTTACACTTTTTTTAGTCTTACTCGAAAATCTGGACATAAACGATAAGGAGATCTATCCAGCTCCAGCACCTAGCGTCTAGTGAGACTTCCCTCGCTTCTGTACGATAAGTCAACATCGAATCGCTGCTACGCTCTTCGTGTTTCCTTTATCTCCGCCAGCTCAGTCCAGTCCATACGCCGCTGACCCAGGTGCTTCCGCTTCTAACCTAGGAGTCTTCATCGTCCCCTCCGAACTTGGCCAAATCTGAGTCTCGAAACCACATGACATACTGTTTGCTTGATGAGAAATAATAATCGGATTATGTGACAATTTTCATCTGTAAAGATGTAGAAATCCTGTTATAAAGCATTTCAGTCCAGTTAAGAAGGAAGCATTCTCTCTTCTCGAAGGGTCGTTATTCTCCCTTGACTGGGTTGGTGGGGAAATGACTAGACTCCCATGGGAGAAGGAACTAGGTGAGATCCCGCCAGGGAGTGAAACGAGCGAGGAAGCTCACCGTTCCCCCATAGGAAAGCGAGTTATTTCCCCACCAGCCCTCCACAAACTAACGTAACGGCCCCAAGGTATCTCGAATTTGAGTCTTCCGCAATACGCCCCAATAATTTAGGGAAATATAATTAACAACAAAATTTAACAGAGCCAAAAAAAAGGAATGTCCGGAGCTTCCGGACATTCCTTTTAAACTTACTCACCATTTTCTAAAAAGTATTTCTCCAAATCATCGACCATTTCATTAGCTGCAATATATCCGCCAGCAGTGTTCCAGATTGCATCACTTACTTCATGAACGTCTCCGGATTTCACAACATCAAGATTTTGGAAGAGCGGATCATTTAACCATTCTTCTTGCAGATTGCTTGCTGCTCCATCTCCAGTTTCATAGGTGAAGTAGAAGAGGACGTCTCCATCCATGGCTGGAATTCTTTCTTTAGTCGCTTTTTCCATAAAATCATTCACATCCTGGGATTCAGGTCGTTCGAAACCGATTTGCTCCAGAATGACGCCAGAGAAGGAATCTTTATGATAGATTCGTACGTGGTCAGGCATGAACCGGATTACCGAAACTTTTTGATTAAGCTTATCTCCAGCTTGATCAGCAAAGTCTGTTAGCCGTTGATCATATTCGTCGATCAGTTCTTGACCTTTATCTTTCATATTTAAAGCTTCAGCATATGTCATGAAATTACTTTGCCACTCACCACGTAGTGTTTCAGAGAAGATGGTAGGAGCAATCTGGTTTAACTTTTCATAAATATCTTCCTGACGCATTTTGTTACCGATGATCAAGTCAGGTTCTAGTTCAAGAATTTTTTCGATATTTACATTGGATTCGTCTCCCACAACTTCTACACCTTCCATTTGGTCACTGATGTGGTTGTACCATGGATCGCCTGTCCAGGATTTAACCGCACCTACTGGTTTAACCCCCATGGCTAGAAGTGCTTCTGTACCCTCATTTGTAAGGATGACGACACGCTCAGGCTTTTCTTCTACAGTTGTTTCTCCCATCGCATGTTCAATTGTGTATGGCTCGAAATTTCCAGATTCAGAACCACTTGAGTTATCTTCACTGTCTTGCGATGTATCTTCTTCAGATGAAGAATTTCCGCAGGCAGCTAAAACCAAAGAAAGGACCATCAATAAAGTTAATGGCGCTATGTACTTTTTTAACATGTTAGCAACTCCCTAATTGAATATGATTATCATTCACATTAAGAGATTATATAAAAATGAGGGAGAAGTCAATAGATTCTGTCATATTTTTGTAGTTAAATTGAAAATGATTCTCAAATTCGTTGACACTTATTAGTTCTACAAATAGACTTATTACTAGGATTTGGGAAGTTTAAGTTTGAAAGGATAAGGTTTTATGGTTCTGCATTCAACTCTCTGGAAGGGGATAGGGATATTAATAGGGGTGCTTATACTCCTCCTGTCTACCTTAGCCAGCGTGATTTTAGGATACACCGATGTGAATTTCTCTGATGTTTACGAGGCTTTTTTTCATTTTGATCAATCCAATACACACATTATAATTACAGACGTAAGATTTCCGAGAGCTATTATAGCCGCCTGCGTAGGAGCTTCTTTGGCCATGGCCGGAGTGTTAATGCAGGCTTTAACGAGAAATGCTCTAGCTTCGCCAGGAATATTCGGGGTTAATGCTGGGGCCTCTTTTTTAGTGGTTCTTGCTATTGCTTATTTACCTGCTGTTCCTTTAGGAGGGTTAACGTGGATTTCGTTTGCTGGAGCTGCGCTCGCGGCAATTACCGTTTATGCCATTGGCTCTATAGGTAGAGAGGGACTAACACCTATGCGGCTGACACTTGCCGGAGCTGCCATTGCAGCACTTTTTTCTTCATTCACTCAAGGAATGCTGGTGTTAAATGAAAAAGCACTTGATGAAGTCTTATTCTGGCTCGCTGGATCTGTCCAGGGTAGAGATCTGGAACACTTGATTCCAGTACTTCCTTATTTAGCTGCTGCTTGGCTGGGTGCTTTATTTATTGCCCGGCATATTAATATCCTTCTTATGGGAGAAGATGTAGCCCATGGCTTAGGTCAGCGAACGGTTTGGATCAAAGCTGTAACAGGCATCATTATTATACTTTTGGCTGGCGGGGCCGTAGCAGTTGCAGGTCCTATCGGTTTTGTAGGAATTGTAGTTCCGCACTTCGCAAGATGGATAGTTGGTCAGGACCATCGCTGGGTCGTGCCCTATTCGGGTATTCTTGGTGCTGTGTTACTTTTACTAGCTGATATTAGTGCTCGTTATATTATTATGCCGGAAGAAGTACCGGTAGGAGTCATGACGGCGGTAATAGGCACACCTTTCTTCTTCTATATAGCTCGTAAAGGGGGAGAAAGTTCATGAGTAAAGAAACGACCATTCGTAACACAAGAAACCGATATGACTCCAAAACGTTAACGATCTTAGGTGTTTTAACAGTTGTTTTATTAATCGTTTTTCTATTTTCAGCTTCACTGGGAGAACTTTTTGTTCACCCTGTTGATGTATTAAAGGTTTTTGTTGGTCAGGGAGAAGGTTCAAATCAGATGATTGTGAATTCCTTCCGAATGCCACGGATTTTGAATGCTTTATTTGTAGGAATGGCACTGGCTGTAAGCGGAGCGATTTTACAGGGGATGATTCGAAATCCACTTGCTTCTCCAGACTTCATCGGTCTTACAGGCGGTGCAGGTGTTGGAGTTGTTGCTTTTCTCGCGGTTTTTAGTAACGATGATAATGCTTTAACTGTCAGTATAAGCTGGATGCCCCTTGCTTCATTTGCAGGTGCTGCTATTGTTGGAATTATGCTTTACATTCTGGCTTATAAGAACGGAATCTCTCCAATGAGATTAATCATTATTGGTGTCGGCATATCAGCTCTTACACAGGCCATTATTACTACTCTTATGATCGTAGGTCCGATCTTTCGTGCTTCCCAGGCAAACATTTGGCTTACTGGAAGTGTGTATGGTTCTAATTGGGCAGAGGTAAAGGTTATTGTACCCGTGGTTATTGTCTTATTGTTTCTTTCACTGGTGGTGGCTCGAAGAATCAACGCCCATGAACTTGGAGATGAAACGGCTGCGGGTATTGGGGCCAACTTGAATAGAGACCGGCTTATCTTCCTCATTTTAGCTACCGCACTCACAGGGATTGCTGTAGCATTTGCTGGAGGGATTGGCTTTGTAGGCTTAATGGCACCACATATTTCCAGACGGCTGGTAGGTTCCTTCTACGGTGCGTTAATTCCCATATCTGCTTTAATTGGTGCTATTCTTGTTATGGGGGCAGACTTAATCGGTCGAACCGTATTCTTACCCTTGGAAGTGCCGGCCGGTGTGTTCACTGCTACGATCGGAGCTCCTTATTTTATTTACCTTTTATTCACAAGTAAACGCTCATAAAAAAGAGGTCCATAGGGACTTCTTTTTTAATTTGTCTGATTATCTTGCTATTGATTTGCGGGTAAGTAAACTATAGTTTCATATAATATGAGAATTTGCCTTGAGATTAAATAATTTATCCAATTGTTAAATTATGAGAAAATAGTTCAAAAGAGTTTAAGAAAAAAGGAGGAGATTTTTAAAATGATCAGCGGGTTTTGGTTTTTAATAATATTTATTTCTATACTCGCTTTGCCTTTACTGTATGGTATGCTTCGTGATAACAGTAATCGATTTTATGGGGATGAGCTGAATAAACAGAGAAGAACGAAAAAGGAAAGATTATACGACAAAGCATACGAAAAAACTGCGAGATATTATGATGGGCAGGGATCTGGGGGAGATGGAGGAGATGATTAACTCCTAGTTCATAGAAAAAAGCATAAACTTTTCTTCTTTTTTATCAATTGTAATTATATTATGTAAACTACGGATGAGTTACAACTGCAGAAGAAACTCCAGAAAGATGGGGGAGAGGTTCTTTTAAAAGGTGATAAGCAGATTAGCAATACACACCCACTGCTTAAAAAGGTAGAGAGAGCGCTAACAGGGTATAGGAGGAATTTCAATGGATCCGGAAATTGAAGAGCAACGGCCAATTGACCGTGAAGATTTAAAACAATTGGAAGAGCGTCTGTCACAAACGAAAACGACCGTCGAAGATATCTTAAAAGATCATAAAATATACTATGATCAAGAAAAAGCTAAGCAATCCATACAATTCTACTATAAGAATATCAATTTCCAAGAAGCACATCTACAAGCGTTAGTTGAACTAGTCCAAACAACTCATATGAAAAAAGTTCGCTATGATCCCAGTGAATATGTGTATCCCTGGGTCGATTTAAGACCCGATGGAAAGCTGAGGAGCATTTACTCAGGTGAAGCAAGAGAACCAGAAGATGTTATTCAGGAAGATTTCGAAACTTATTTGAAAATGAAAGCGGACTATACAGGTGATGAGAGCATGATCAAATCCTCAAGTCGATTGAAATATAACTGCGAACATGCTGTTCCCCAATCCTGGTTCAACGAAAAAGAACCCATGCGAGGTGACCTTCACCATCTGTTTACATGTGAACCTCTTTGTAATTCAATTAGAAGCAACTATCCTTATTACGATTTTGCAGACTATCCAATGAGGGGGGCAGCGGTAAACCGGATTGAAAATCAATGCGGGAAAGCCGAAAATGAATGCTTTGAACCAGAGAATGCAAAGGGCACGGTTGCAAGGTCCATGTTATATTTCTTATTAAGATATCCAGAAGCAATTGAACCAGAATACAGAAACAGGATAGATAAAGAGCTATTGCTCCACTGGCACCAGAGTGAACCTCCAGACGTTTATGAGCATCATAGAAATCAAGCTATTTATTCAATCCAGGGAAATCGCAATCCTTTTATCGATTTTTCTGAAGAAATGCTTCAAATATATAAAACCTAAATGTAAACACCCCATTGGCACAAAGGCATGCGCTCTAAGGGGTGTTTACTCGTTTCAATCCAAATCTTGCAAGAGCTTGCTGGAGGGTGGCACACGTATGGATGTCGCTGAAGTCGATTCCTAAAGAAGTTATAGTTTGTGCAATGGAAGGGCGGATCCCTGTTATACTAGTCTCTATGTCTAATAGTTTTAACGATTGAATAATAGTAAAGAGTTCATTGCTTACCATGGTATCTAAAATGGGAACCCCTGATATGTCAAAAATGACCTGCTCAATTTCAGTTCCACTGGTTTCAGTTAATGTAACTTCTTTAATAAGTTCCGCTCTATTCGTATCGATCTCTCCAACAAGAGGGATAACTACTAGGCCTCTGGCAATAGGTACTACGGGCACTGATAATTCTTCCATAGCACTATAGGCAGTAGCAGCCAGCTGACGGTTATGGTTTTCGTGTACTTCACCAAATACCCTAATGACTAAGTCCACCAGCCGATCTATTTTTTTGGTAGTCTCAATTACGGTATTTGGAGATATCTTCTCCAGTTCTAGTTCCTCCTGGAAAAAATCCCATATAATTGGCTGAAAGGCAGAGATAATACGCAGAGAGTCAGTTAAGGAGATCCCATATTCAATTGTAAGAGAGGAGACCTTTGAGGCCCAGTTTTGTACTTTTTCGTAGACCATATCTTTTTCCTTAAATAATATCTCCCCGGAAAATTCGACAAGTTCTTCTCGCAGACTCATATAATTCTTTTCATCCATCCCGTGCTCCTCTAGGTTTGAGTGGGAAATAGTAGGTATATGACTGCTGTATGTCATTGCTAATTGATGTTTGTGAGCGACGATCTTTTCGCCGATATATTTAAATTCTCTCTGCATCTAATTCTCCTCAGGATTAGGTAATGGAAATTCTTACCCATAATAAGGGAATTATATCATTAAAACTTATATTAATATAAGTTATTTTTTAGCGAATTTAAGACCAATCTCTGGAAAATAGTTATTCATCTTGAATCATACTTAATCAGACGTGAGAATATAAGTCGATCGAAAAATCCAAATCCGAATTGAAATGGCTGAAAGTGATAGCAAGTGAAAAATACTATTTGTAACCAGAATGAGTTATATTGAGCGCTATCTTTTTGTTATGCATATTTTAATATGGACGATCATGATAGAAAGGGATGAGGAGACTTATTGATTAAAATCAAAAATGCTTTCCGCAGAGCTGTAGGAAAACTTCCCTCTGCAGGGGCTGGTTTAGTTTCCCACAAGTTTGAAACCTAAGCGGGACATATGATTTTACAGGAATGGTCATATAATGTTGACTGCCCCAAAGGTAAGATGCAAACGAGCCGTTCGTTTCTTGTGAAATAAAATTTTAAATAAATATATTAAATTGTGAAACTTTAGCAGGTATGAATTCGTTACGAAATGGTGAGCTTATTTTTAATAGTGGAAATAAGTAAAAAAAGAAAAAGGGGTTGTAAATTTGCTGGAAAATACTTTGCTCGCAATCATCCTAATCGTCTTAGGAATCGTCGTACTAATAGGGGGAATTACCGCCTTTATCATTTTTCGCCTGCGTTACAAAACGGCAAGCTCGAACGAAGCCTTAATTGTGACAGGACCAAAACTGGGAGATCCGCAGCAGGAAAAAAATGTGTTCGAAGATGAGAATGGACGATCTGTTAAAATCATTCGCGGCGGTGGATATCGCTTGAGAATGTTTCAAACGGCAACACCGATTGACTTAACTTCTTTTCAGCTGCAAGTGAATTCAGAAAAAGCTTATACCAAAGAAGGAATTCCGGTGAGAGTAGCTAGTACGGCTGTAATCAGCATAGGCAGTGAACTGGAAATTATGGCTAACTTCGCTGAAAAATTCTTAGGAAAGAAACAAAATGAGCGTGAATCAGAATTGAAAGATGTGTTAAATGGCCATCTGCGCTCTATTATAGCTTCTCTTCCTATTGAAAAGATCTATAACGACTTTAAAGAAGTGAATACGCAAGTTAAAAAAATAGCTGAAGCTGATTTAAAAGGAATGGGCTTTGAAATCACTTCATTCGCCTTAAACGATGTGGAAGACGTTGACCAGGAAAATGGATATATTGATGCTCTCGGTCGACCGCATATTGCTGAAGTTCAGAAGAAAGCGAACATGGCTGAATCGGATGCAACTAAAGAAACTCGCATTTATCAGGCGAAAAATGATCAGGAAGCTCAAGACGAAGAAAACCGTAGACTTACGGCTGTAGCCGAATCCACTAAAGAAAAGGACATTAAGGAAGCAGAATTCCAGAAAGATACCAACCGTGCGAAAGAAAACGCAAATCAAGCGGGTGAGCTTGAACATCAAAAGCTTGCTCAGCAGATTAAAGAAGAAGAACTGAAGGTTCAATACATAGAGAAACAGCGAGCCGTGGAGCTGGAAGAGGAAGAAAATAAACGACGCCGTTCCATTGCAGACGCGGAAGCTTATGAAGTTACAAAACGAGCAGAAGCAGAAGCAGATACAGAGAGAATTAAAGGGGAATCCGAAGCGGAAGTTATTCGTCAGCGGGGAATTGCACAAGCAGAGTCTAAAGAGCGTATGGCTAAAGCTATGGAACACTATGGAGAAGCAGCTATTGTAGAAATGCTGATTAACGTATTACCTGAATATGCTGAGAAAGTATCAGCTCCACTCTCCCAAATTCAAGACATGAAAGTAATCGACATGGGTGGCTCTAATTCCAACGGCGGCTCAGCGAAAGTGGCAAATAGTGTAACCTCAACTATGCTGGGTATCCAGGAGTCTTTAAAGGAGACCACAGGAATGGACTTAAAAGCTATGCTTGAGAGCTATGTTTCAAGAGGCAATGTAACAAACTTCTCTTCTGAAGCATCAAAGCAATTTGAGGAAGCTTCAGCAACGATGGAAGAAGACAAGCCAGAGAGAAAGAGCGAAGGTGAACAAGAAACAGAGGAATAGTATAAACTGGTTAGTTTAGCAGAATGGAGGGGGAATTTTCCCTCCATTCTGCTTTTCACATTCAGAAAAAAGTACGCAAAATGTTACTTCACAGGATAAAAACAACCTGAAGCCTCAAACTACTTAAAGAGGTGATGGATATGGTAAAACGAGAGGCTAAATCTAATAATCCTTACGTTCCCCATTCAAAAGGTGGAGTGGATGGTGAAGAGGGCTTGAAGTCCGAGAAGCCTTTTGAAGATGAACGCTATGATGGGGATTCTGTTGATAAACACGAACGTATGGAATCTGCGAACGAGTATCTCGGAGAAAAGGAAATAAAACAGATCCTTAATAATTCTTTAATAAAAAAATGGAAGATCTGATCCTCCATTTTTTTACTTGCGTAGATTATGGGTGATTTATTTCTTTTTTAATCAATAACGATATCAGCATAGAAATATTTAAAGTGATTGTTGAATAACGTGCAGGGAAGCTGAAATACTCGCGTCTAAATTAAGCGAATAAGCGACGGATTCCATCTGAGATGCACCGGTTACATTTGCAACTAAGCTGGTTATAAAATCATTTAAGGTTTTTAACTGTATATTTGCAAGATGCAGGATATTTTACAGCTAGGTTAGTTTAGATAAGGATAGGGAGCAGAATTAACACAAACTTACAATTATTCTTGAGCTTTACCATTCTATTTAGTAAACCATCAAGCTGCTGAGAGATCTTCAGAACTTTGTTATAATCCTCTCCTTGAGTGTAAGCTTCATACATAGACTTTCTTGTTTCTTCAATTTTAGTTTTTAGATCTTCTTCATTCATTTAAGATGCCTCCTATAATACCTTGGCATGTAATTGCACAATTAAATTAACATCAGAAGGCTTTTACATGCATCCTAATCGGAAAAAAATTCATTGAATTATCATATTTTACAGTTATGTCTAAAAGAGCGCAAGATTATTATACCTCTAACTAAATTGAGAAAATTTGATTAGGTAAATATTCCGCTTTTTCAAAATATTACCTTAGACACTTTAAAATCCTTAAAAATATGTTACGTTTTTAATGAAAGCGTTTTATTTTATTTTTTTATCCTTATGATTAAACGTTTAACCAGTAAGTAGATCATAATTTAGAGGTTTTCAAAATTCAAGGAGGGGTAAATTTGAGTAAATTGCAAAGTTTCATTGTTGGAGGGTTTTGTTTAATTATGTTTTTATTTATGAGTTTTTTTCCTACGCCATCTTTAGCTGGTGGAGAAGATAAGAGCGAAGCACTTGTACCTGAAAATCATATAAGAATTCACTATAAACGTATGGATGAGGAGTATGAAGGCTGGGGTCTTCACTTGTGGAACCAAGACGATCAGAACCCTGCAATCAACTATACCGTAGATTGGGGTAACCCCGTGCTCTTTGATGAAAATTCTGAATGGGGAGTTTATGCTGATATCCCTGTAGAAAATATCGAGAATGGACTCAACTTCATCGTACATAAGGGCGACAATAAGGACACGCCTGGAGACAGAAGTTTTCCAAGCTCTGGTGAAAAAGAATTCTGGCTTGTCGAAGGCGATGCTGATGTATATTCAGAACAACCGGAGGTTACTACGGATCTAACTTACGCAGAAATTGTAGAAGAGCATCAAATTCAAGTTGAGTTAAGCAAAGTACCGGCCGAATGGACCAGGGGAGACTTTTCAATCAAGCACAATGGCGCAACATTAACGATTGAAGAAGTTAATGTGGATGGTCAAACGGCTCAGTTAACTACAAAAGAAGTGTTGGAAGTAACAAAAGCGTACACGGTTGAATTCAAAGGTCAGGATACTGAAGCGAAGGCATCGTGGAAGTTGATTGATAAGGAATTTTCCTATGAGGGCAACGATCTTGGAGCAACTCTCTATAAAGATGGATCTGCTCAACTTAAAGTGTGGTCTCCTGTAGCTGAAGAAGTATCTGTGACACTTTACAATAAAAGGGACCAGAACGAGGTTGTTAAAGAATCAATACCTATGAATAAAGGTGAAAAAGGGGTATTCGAAGTAACCCTTAATGAAAAGCATACAGGCATTCAAGATCTGACTGGATATTATTACCAGTACGAAGTGAAAGCATTCTGTGAAACCAAGACGGCTCTTGACCCTTATGCCAAATCCATGGCTGCCTCAAGAGATGATGATGAAGACACAGTGGGTAAAGCGGCTATTGTAGATCCTTCATCCATTGGTCCGAAACTTCATTACGCTAAAATTAAAGACTTTGAAAAACGAGAAGATGCTGTTATCTGGGAAGCGCACGTAAGAGACATTACTTCCGACCCGGATCTGGCATCTGAACTGGATAGCCAATTTGGTACGTTTGAAGCTTTTGGGGAAAAGTTAGATTACTTGAAAGAATTAGGCGTAACGCACGTTCAGCTTCTTCCTGTAATGAAATATTATTTTGGCGATGAATTTGAAGCTGATGAACGGGAGCGCGAGTATTCCTCAAAAGACAATAACTATAACTGGGGCTATGATCCCCACAGCTACTTCTCACTGACGGGGATGTATTCTGAACGTCCTAAAGACCCTGAAGCCCGTATTGCAGAATTTAAACAATTGGTAAAAGAAATTCATAAACATAAAATGGGGGTCGTGCTGGACGTGGTTTATAACCATACGGCCAAGGTAAGCATTCTGGAGGATCTGGTTCCTGATTATTATCATTTCATGGATGAAGAAGGAAACGCTAAGATCGGTTACGGCGGTGGAAAAGTAGGTACGACACACGCGATGTCCAGAAAACTTATGGTCGATTCCATAAAATACTGGGTGGACGAATTCAAGATCGATGGATTCCGCTTCGACTTAATGGGCGATCTCGATGCAGAAAGTGTCCAAAAGGCTTATGATGAAGCCAAACAGCTCAATCCAAATATCCTCATGCTTGGGGAAGGGTGGCGTACGTTTGTAGGAGATGGAAGTCCGGAGAATGAAGTTACACCGGCAGACCAGGACTGGATGGATGAGACAAACGGAGCCGCGGTTTTCTCAGATGAAATTCGAAATGAGTTGAAATCTGGATTCGGCAGTGAAGGAGAACCAAGGTTCATAACCGGCGGCGCCAGAGATATAACTACGATTTTTAACAATATTAAAGCCCAGCCTGGAAATGTCTCGGAAGATGATCCAGGAGATATCGTTCAATATATTGCTGCACATGATAATTTACCGCTGCATGATGTTATTGCCCAATCCATTAAAAAAGATCCTGCAGAACATGAGGAGGAAATTCAAAAAAGGATTCGAATTGGTAATTCTATGATTTTAACAAGTCAAGGCATCTCTTTCCTTCATGCTGGTCAAGAATACGGAAGAACGAAGCAATGGAAGGGAGAAGGTGTTCCAGAGGAAAAGTTCACTTATATGGTAGATGAAAATGGTGAACCGTTTGACAATCCTTACTTTATCCATGATTCCTATGATTCTTCTGACGCTATTAACATGTTTGACTGGGATAAAGTACAAGAAGAAGGAATCCATAAAGAAACAATGGAGTATACGAAAGGTTTGATTGAGCTTAGAAAGTCCACCAATGCTTTCCGTTTAGGCACGGAAGAGCTGGTAAATGAAAATGTAAGCTTAATCGACGCACCTGAAATCGAATCCTCTGACCTTCTGATCGGCTATAAAAATGTGTCTACAGATAATACAGGTACCTATTATGTATTCATTAATGCGGATAGTGAGAAACGTACGCTTTCACTTGAAGAAGATCTTAGAAAAGAAAAGGTTGTAGTGGATAGAGACGAAGCAGGTACAAAAAAAGTTAAAGATCCATCTGGGTTTACATTGGATAAAGACGGCATTACGCTGGATCCTCTCACGACCGTTGTAGTTAAAGTTAAGAACTAATTATCTCCCCCTCTGTAACTTATGGAGGGGGATTTTTATATAAGGCGCACTGGAAAACCTATACGCAACTATTAAAAGATATGCTACTATGTAATACAGTATATTCGATTAGTTCCATGCGGAGGGTTCCAAACGTGCTGCCAAAACAAGTTACGATAAAGTATATTGCAGAAAAAGCTAATGTGTCGATAGCTACGGTATCTAACGTTATAAACGGTAAAGGAAGAGTATCCGAAAAAACGGCTGAACGAGTTCGCTCGGTCATTCAGCAATACCGGTATCAAGGTAATATAGCTGCGAAAAATTTGCGTACAAAGAAATCCTATTTGTTCGGTGTGGTTGTTTCAGTAACACAGCCCGAACGAAGGCTCAAGGATAACCCTTTTTATTGGGAATTGATCTCAGGAGTTGAGGCAGAAGCGAGTGATTATGAATTTGCCATCGCTTTAAAGGGGATCGATTCGGCTGAAGAGTTATCCGCCTTTATTACTCAAAGGGATCTGGACGGGGTAATTATTGTTGGAGCGGAAGAGGATTCTTCATTTGTGAAAGTGGCTGAGGAAGCCAATATTCCCGCAGTTTATATAGACAGTTATTTCGAGGATGTGAATTTGTACCAGGTGCGTAATGAGGACGAAAAAGGAGCTGCCTCTGCTGCTAAACATCTTCTTGATTTAGGTCACAGAAAGATAGCCCTTCTTTCAGGTAAACTGACCCGTAATTCGGTCAATTATTTCAGGTGGCAAGGCTGCAAAAAAGAATTATCAGCTTTTAACTGTTATGATGAATCACTCCTTATTGAAACGGATACTTCAGCTGAGGGTGGATATCACGCAGCAGATGATATAATCGGGAAATTCCCAGAAGTCACGGCTGTCATAAGTTTTTCAGATATTACCGCTCTCGGCTTATATAAGCGGCTGGATGAAAAAGGGTACGACATTCCGAGGGATCTCTCCATAACTGGATTTGATGGAGTTTACTTTACTAACTACATGATTCCAAAGCTTACGACAGTTAAGCAAGATGTAAGCGATAAGGGAGTAACTGCAGTGAACTTGCTATTTGCGCAGATTCAAAATAACGCTTGGCCGGTGGAAAATCGCAGAATTTCCCTCCCTGTTCATCTCATCGATGGGAATAGTACGGCCCCCTGTAAAATACTATAAAGCACCCTTCATTAGTGAGAAGGGTGCTTTCATTCGTCTAATGCATCTCACGCAACTCGTTGAGCGAAACTTCTAACTCATTTTCCGGCTGGTCAATCGGGTAAATTCGCGCTGTTGCATTTGATTCATCTACATGTTGAATGTAAATCGGCTGATTATTAAACGTAACGTGAGCCATTACAGGGGATGAAGCTATTTCTTGTGCACGCTGTTTGTTCATTAGGCAGCAAACCCTCCTTTTTTATAGTTTGTGCTTGCTGGGGAAGTCTATTCTTTAGGAGAGGACTGTATATAAGCATGATCTTCAGAAATGTAGCATCGCTCAAATAATTTATAAAAATAAAGACACATTGAAACGGTTTAAATACTTATTCGTAGAGGAAAAGAGAAACAGAAAATATTAATTAGTAGGAGTCGGTTTGATGGAAGATCGAAAGTTTATGTATTGGCTTGGTGTAATTCCGATTGTTTCGTGGGTCCTTTATTTTCTAGGTTACGCAAATAAATATAAAACTGAAAAAATTTTGGAAGCTGTTATCCTGGTTCTCATTCTGACAGTAGTTTATTATATTTCTGCTCTGCTTTATTTTAAGCTTTCGAAACGATAGGAGGTATGGGGGTGTCTTCACTTGCTAAAGCTTCTTTCATTTTATGTTTCATAACATATTTCTTTGTAACTGTTGCTGCAGTCTTTTTCTATTCCATAACGTGGCTTTCCTATGGGATCATCTTTTTAATTATTCCAGTTTTGCTTGCAGGCATAATTTTGGCTGCCCAAGGATTTTTTAAAGAGAAAGAAAGAGGCAATAAAGCGGTACATGCGCTGTGTCTTCTTTTATTTTGCTTATTGTTCCTGACCCCTCTGGGTCTGAAGTTATTTGTAAATAAAAGTCTGTAAATTAAGGTTTTGTAAATAAAAACACAACTCCTGACTAGCACAAAGACCTCAGAATGAAAATTTAAAAGGAGAAGTTTTATGAAAAAATTATTATCTTATATTCCAGCCTTATTTGGAGTTTTTTATATCATTTCGTTCATTTATGCAATTCTTGAATATGGAGAAATAAGGGTATTTGATCTTATTGCTATTATCGTATTGTTCTGGGCATCCTCACTGCTTCAAAGAAAACAATCATCTAATCAAAAGGTAAATGCTCGAGAGTAGGCCACTTTTCAATGGAAAAGTGGACATGGAATTATATTAAGTCATAAAAAGAAGGATAGACATGACCGCTTTACATGCAAAATAAATTCCTAACCCAAGTAAGAATAGACTCGAACCTACTGAAATCATTCTCAATATACGTGGTTTCAGAATCCCTTTACTAAAATGAACGGTAAGCGCTAAATTTAAGTTCCACAGTGCTATTCCGATAAAAATGGCACTGCTTATATAGAATGCTTTTAGTAGATTGTCTTTTTGAAATGTTTCACTTAAAGCGGATCCATAAATTCCCAGCCAAAATAGAATATTTAGTGGATTGAAAGCTGCCAGGGATAAACCGGTCAGGTAAGGTCGAATGCATCCTTGGGCGAAATCTGTGTCTCGGTTAGGGGAAATAGTAACAGATTCTTTTTTTGTAAAGAGGCTCTGAAAACCTGTATAAGTTAAGACAAGAGCTCCAAAAACTAACAGAATGACCTGCACCGAGTTTATGATTAAGTATTTTGATAACCCTTGATACATAAGAAACATAAGTGTGAGGTCAGCTGTCATCCCTCCCGCTCCTACAAGTATGGAGGGCCAGAATCCCTGGTAAATCCCTCTTCTGATTATTTCCAGGTTTATAGGCCCAATAGGCGCCGCAATTGATAAGCCTAGAATGATTTGCCTGACCAATAGTAAAAACATGGCTTGTCCTCCTTCTGTACATTAAATGAAAGAACAGTTAAATTTAGAAGACAATAAAAGAAGCTTTTCCAAAAAGCGGGATGATGAATGGTATGTAGAATTCCATAAAAAAAAGGTTTTCACAAGTTAAGTATAGTTGTGAAAACCTTTTTTTATTATTAGTATGCTTCTAACTAAAGACCCTTAATAAGCATTTTGTCCAATTCACGCACTTTATCATAAGACTCTACAAGTTCTTCAGGGACGAGAGTTCTTCCGTAATCCCATGCGTTTGTTTCTATGATGGATTTTAGCTCTGCAATTTCTTCGTCGCCCCCATACATGAGTGTCCTCAAATCGTGTTTATGTTTTTTGAAAGTAAGGTAGTAGCCGATTTCATGGTATAGCATAATTTTCACAAGGTTTTCTTCACTTTCTTTTATTTTAACCTTACTCATATAACCATTTACTTCCAGGTAATGAAAGCGGATCGTATTTGTAGAAACATTGTAACTCATAGGTGCGGAGAGACTATTGTTAGATTCATAGTTTATATCTAAGCGATGCTGCTCTAATGTATTTTTAATTATTTCCTCGATGTCCCATATGTATAGCATTTTCTTCATCAACCCTTTCAAGACATATTTCACTTCACTGTATAGAATTTACCCTATAATTCTTTAATATAATCGAAATTCATGACAATTGAAACTATGACAGATCACATTAGAAATTTCAAAGTTTAATTAGAGCTCATCTACCTTCTTATAAGTTTCTTATGGTACAGGAAAACCTTGATTTTATAATATCAAGTCTCGCCATTTCCATACCCAATTACCACCGTTTCAAAGAACCTTGTATTGCAACGAGTGAAAGGAACGAGGGAGGCTCATCTGGGGAAAGTTGTTTAGATGAGAGCCGAGAGAGCTTAAGCTCTAGGAGACTCAGCAAACGCCCGCCGAAAGCGAGTCTTTCCCTGAATCCTTTTTCCGCATAATATTTCGAAACGGAGTCTTTCAGAAAACGTCCCTAAATTTAAATTAAGAACGTTCTCAGAATTTAACCCTCAAGTTTAGCAGACCATTAAATAAAAAAGCCTGTTATCCAATAATGGATAGCAGGCTTAAGTAATAAACAACTTAGGTGACCCAACCATGTAAGAATCATCCCAGATCCTACATATTAATTATCTTGCTCATACTCAGAAGAATGATTCTAAGATGAATTCGTTTCCTAATTCCTCTTGGTTAAGTCCAATTTGGAAAATGGATCCTTCTTTAAAACAGAAGGCGAATCGTAACAGGTTGTTTCAACAAGTCGACTACCTTTTCAAAAAGTCTCCTAACTGTTTTGAAAGGTCATGGTCTGACAAGTGAAACGTAGTGGTTGGTGTCCACTAAAATTGAGCAGTTTGTGACTCGACCTTAGTGAGGGCTGATCTCATCCTTTACACAGGAAATGTGTTCCCTATACTGTCAGTCTAAGTCGATGTTCGTTTGGAAACGAACTCGCGATGGTTGAGCCACCTAAGTTGTTTAAGTTTTATTTCTTATCTTCCTTACACTTACATTATATCACCACTTTACAGCTTTTGAAAAGGTAATTTGTGTCGTAATTGTTAACGTTTACATTAATCTAATAAATCGTAGCAGAGCCCAGGTGATACCTGTTTGATTTTAGCTAAAAAATAATAATTAAAATATGGCTGGTACGGCGTGTCTTCATAAATGTCTCCACGTTGCAATTACCTCAAAGTGTTCAAATCTTAAAGCTGACAAGACGCAAGAGATTTATCCTAGGGAGAAGTATTCTGGAAACGGAAAAAAGTATATGCTTTATAATGAAAGACAGACGATGAGTAGGTTTGTTGAAAATGGCTATCAATGGAGGAATGGGCGAATGAGAAGGGTGGAAGTTTTCTTATATGATGAAAGGTGGCCTCTAAAATTTGAAAAAGAAAAGAAAAAATTATGGAGTATCTTTCAATCTGAAGTAATAGAAATTTATCACATCGGCAGCACTTCTGTGCCAGGCCAAAAAGCCAAGCCGGTCATAGATGTGATGCCGATCGTTAAAGATATAGAACAAGTTGACCAATATAATCAACAAATGCGAATGATAAATTACGAGGCGAGGGGAGAATACGGTATCCCAGGTCGAAGATTCTTCCAAAAAGGAGGGGACCAACGCACTCATCACGTTCATGTATTTGAACAGGGAGATGAAAATGTTAAGCGTCACCTGGCTTTTCGAGATTATCTGCGGTCCCATCCAGAAGCGAGGAAAGAGTATGGAAATGTAAAACAGCGCTTAGCCATCCAGTTTCCTTTCGATATGGATGCTTATATAGAAGGTAAGTCAGACCTTGTGAGCGAAGTTGAACGAAAGGCTTTGGAATGGTACGTGTATCAATCAAATTATGACCATAAATAAACTGCAGCGCCAACAGTTTACTCATCACCCTCCTTGGGGAAACACCTTTAGAAACAATAAACTAATTCACCATAGAGGAGTGATTTATATTAATTTATTTTCCAATCAAGGAAAAGTAGCAGTGGTAACAGGTGGAGGAAGCGGCATTGGCCGGGTAATGGCTGAGACGCTGGCTGAGAGCGGTTCCGATGTTGTGCTGCTTGGAAGAACAGGCAAGAAATTAGAAAAAACAGCACAGGAAATTAAAGACCTAACTGGAGGAAGTGTTAATTCTATGGTCTGCGATGTGACTGATAATGAAGCAATTAAAATTATAACCGAGCAAATATATAAAGAATACGGCCATATTGATATCTTAGTAAATAATGCCGGCACGACCTCTAAGGGAACTGTAGATACACTTAATGAAGATGATTGGAATCGAGTAATGGACACTAATTTGAAATCTGTATTCTTTATGAGTCAGGCTGTCGTTCCATATATGAAAAAACAAGAGTATGGCCGGATTATCAATACGGCATCTGTTGCGGGGGATGTGAGTTTGTATTTCAGCTCTGTCTACGGAACCAGTAAAGCAGGCGTGATCCACCTGACCAAACAGTTGGCTGGTGAATTAGCCGGGAGTAACATTACCGTGAATGCTATTAGTCCCTGGTTCTTCAAAACAGATTTTAACCGTGACAAATTGGAGAATGATGAATTCAGATCTATGATTGAAAACAGGGCTCCTATGAAGCGCCTTGGTCAGTTAGAGGAACTGAAGACATCGGTTCTTTACTTTGCTGCAAGAGGTTCAAGTTACACAACGGGACAGAACATTTTCGTAGACGGAGGCATGACAACCTTCGGATTGTAAACTATTATTTCTGTACAACTCGAAGGATTTCTACCCTTCGAGTTTTTTGTGATGGATTCTGAAACAAACCAGCTGTTTATTTTTAAGGAAGTCCTTAAATAAAAATGGAAATTTAAAAATTTATAAGGTAAGATGAGTTCATGTTAGAAAATTCTGACATTTATTATGTAATTAACCAATAAAGGGAGGAAACTTAATATGGGTTTACGCACGATCACATGCGTGTTGGTTTGTTTCATAGTTATATTTGGGTTTTCTGCACAGAGCACGGCGGCTGCTGATAAGAAAACGAATTACTTTGTAAATAAGGATAAGCTGCCATTTGATGAACTTAATGGGTTAGAAACAAATAGGTACTGGGGTGTACATAAGGGAGCTGGTTACAGAATAGAAGTCCCGGAAAGGTGGAATGGAGAGCTTGTTCTTTACGCTCATGGTTATAGGAATGCTGATGTTAAAGAGTTAACTGTCGACAATCCAGAAAATTTAAGAAAGTATCTTCTGGAAAAAGGGTATGCATGGGGGGCATCCAGCTATAGCACAAATGGCTATGATGTGAAACAGGGAGTAATGGATACCCATGCTCTTGGGAAATTCTTCAATGGAAAAATTGCAAAACCAGAGCAGACCTACGTAGTAGGGCATTCTATGGGGGGTCACATTACAGGTGTGCTTATTGAGCAATACCATAATACGTATGATGGAGCTATGCCTATGTGCGGAGTGATGGGAGACAACGAATTATTTGACTTTTTCTCAGACTTTAACCTTGCTTCTCAAGTTCTTGCAGGAATTGAACCCCAATTTCCAGCGGTAGATAATTACCAAACCCATGTCGTTCCTAAAATAAAACAAACCCTGGGACTAAATACAGGTTTACTGACTGCTGAGGGAGAAATGCTTCGAGATCTTACAATGTATTTTTCAGGTGGAGATCGTCCCTTGTTCAATCTCGCGTTTTCAAGCTGGAAGAATTTCTTATACACCCTATATCGTTCAGACTTCTCCTACGGAACACCAGGCAATATTATTGATAATACAGATTCCATTTATCAACTTGATTCAAACCCTGAGCTCTCAGTGGAGGAGATTGAGTTAGCTGAAAAGATTCCTAATATTACTGCTGATCCTCAAGCTCAAAATATAAATGGACTATCAAAAATACCAAGCATATCAGGAGAACTTCATCAACCTGTAATCACGCTTCACACTTTAGGTGATCTATTTGTACCTTTCTCTATGGAGCAGATGTATGCCAAAAAAGTAGCAGCAAATGGTGACTCAGATTTACTTGTCAGCAGGGCTGTACGAGCGGTAGGTCACTGCGAGTTTACTCCAGCAGAGGAGACAGAAGCTTTTGCTGATTTAGTGAAATGGGTTGAAAAAGGGATAAAACCTGAAGGTGATGCTATATTAGATCCGGCAGTTGTTAATCAGGAGAATTTTGGGATAAAATTCACTAATCCTTTACGTATTTATGATCCCCTGCACTCTTCAGGTGAATGATAAATCCAAAAAACAGTCAGCGTATTTGCTGACTGTTTTTTTATAAGAGAATAATGTTTAGTTCTCATTATCCATGTTTGTGAAATCTGACATACCTTTTCTATCTCTAGATCCACGTCCATTCATCATGCTATATGCAGCAAAGCCAATGCCAATTGAACCAAGCAGCGGCCACCATTGTACATTTCTTCTCATCAAATATCTCTCCTCACTTGGCTTTTCAAGCCTTTCCTATTATGAGTAGGGCAGGCTTGACTTATGTGTGGGAACTTTTCTCATATCCAGGGAGAAATTTTGAGTTCGCAATATGTTATGCATGAGATCCAGAGCTTATTGGTCGCGTCTTTCTTCAGATGGCTCTTCATCTACGTCTGGTTCTTCTTCATCCATATTAAAAGGAGTGTCCCGTTCACCAGGCTGGCTCCCTTACATCACGGGGATCTGCTCCCATGTCTGGTCCGCGATTCTCGTTCATACGATTCTCGTCCATACGATTCTCGTCCATACGACCGTTATCCATACGGTCATCCATGCGATCGTAATTCATACGATTTTCATTGTCTCCATAACGCATCGGATCGTAATTTACGTCCTCAGGCTGGTTGTTCATCTGATTATCGTCGTCCATTGCACAAGCAGTCAGAAGTCCAGTAGACATAACGATAGACAACGCTAATAACATCAATTTCTTTTTCATGTCGTAACCTCCTTTTCTCAAGTAGTTTGAAGCATGTTTAATATCTGCACATTTAGCATTTTTTACTCGTAATTTTATTGAACACAATAGTCAGCCTTCTACTTACAGTCCTGTTCTTGACATATGACATCATGTCACTTATAGTAGCTTTTGTGCTGAATGTGACATGGTGTCATTTCTATAGAATAAGGAGTTATATAAATGCCTAAACAAACTTTTTTTAACTTGAAGGATGATAAGAAAAATAAGCTGGTTGAAGCTGCTAGAGACGAGTTTTCACGTGTGTCTTTATATGAGGCTTCTATCGCTAACATTTTAAAGAAGGCGGAAATCCCACGAGGGAGTTTTTATCAGTACTTTCATGATAAAGAAGATGCTTTTTTTTATTTATTAAATGAGCATGCAGAAGAGCGTCATGAAAATTTTATTGAGAATGTGAAGGTGTTTAACGGAGATCTATTTCAAGCTATGACAGAGGTATATATGACGGTTTTCCGATTCTCCAATGAAAATGGCAAAAGTAACTTTATCAGAAATGTGCTAATGAACATGAATTACAAAATTGAACATGCATTTACAAAGAATTTAACGAAGCAGAATATTGAGCAGCGTTTTCATGAGATTTATCAGCTCGTAGATATGGAAAATCTTGATGTTTCTAATGAAGAAGAATTCTATCATCTCATGCAGATACTTATTGCTGTGACCTTTCATAATTTAGTTCACTGTGTATCCAATGAATTTACGGAGACGGAAGCGTTAGATAAATATGTAGCCGAACTCCGTTTATTAAAAAAAGGACTCGTTAAAAATTCGTAACCTGAATAATTAGAAAGAAGGAAAATTTATGTCTAATCAACAAGATAACGGCCCGGAGAATATAAATAAAGTCCCATTAATTATTGTCCTTCTATCCGGAGCCTTTGCTGCAATATTGAATCAGACGTTACTGGGAACGGCTTTACCTCATATAATGAGGGATTTGAACCTGGAAGCCAGTACAGCTCAATGGCTGACATCCATTTTTATGCTTGTGAATGGAGTTATGATTCCAATCACGGCTTTTCTAATTGAACGATTTACCACTAGAAAGTTATTCCTTACGGCCATGGGTCTTTTTGCGGCTGGAACACTTGTATGTGCAGCAGCTCCCAATTTCTCTATACTAATGCTGGGCCGGGTTATCCAGGCCTCCGGAGCTGGAATTATTATCCCGCTTATGCAAACCATTTTGTTTCTCATTTTTCCAGTTGAAAAGCGAGGTTCGGCTATGGGGATGTTCGGACTTGTGATCTCGTTTGCTCCAGCAATTGGACCTACTTTATCCGGGTGGCTCGTCCAGCAATTCCCGTGGAGAAGCTTGTTCTTTGTAATCTTGCCTATTGTTATTATTGATTTTATTCTTGCTTACTTTATATTAAAGAATGTAACTAGACAGTCCTACCCAAAACTGGATATATCATCCATTATTCTTTCTTCTTTAGGGTTTGGAGGACTGTTATATGGGTTTAGTGTGGCAGGCACAAATGGATGGGGGAGTCAGCAGGTCCTCATATCCATGATAGTTGGTTCCATTGCATTAACGACTTTTATACTTCGACAATTCAAGTTGAAACAGCCTATACTTGAATTCAGAGTATTTAAATTCAATATCTTTACGCTCACGACAGCACTTGGGATGGTAGTATTTATCGCTATGATTGGAGCGGCTACGGTCTTGCCAATCCTAATGCAGGATATGTTGGGCTATAGTGCATTAGAGTCAGGGCTGGTTCTGCTGCCAGGAGCCTTAATTATGGGTTTTATGAATCCAGTTACCGGGAGGCTTTTCGATAAATTTGGCGCTAGATGGCTTGCTATTAGTGGACTTTTCATACTAACAGTAACGACCTTCATGTTTGCAAATTTATCTCCGCAAACCTCACTCATGTATTTGACAGTGGTTAACGCAGTCCGCATGTTAGGAGTCGCTATGGTAATGATGCCTGTGACAACGGCTGGTCTAAATCAGCTCCCTTCACGCTTAATCGCTCATGGTACCGCAATGAATAATACAATGCGCCAGGTTTCCGGTGCAGTAGGAACCGCACTCTTAGTGACAGTAATGTCAACCGCAGCTCGACCAAACGAAGGTGTAGCGGGACTTGTTCATGGTGTTAATGTTTCATTTATAGTTGCTGGCATTTCAGCTATCATTGGTCTTATTATTTCCTTTTTTATAAAGAATCCGAGCCGGGAAAAAGAGAACCACAGTAAAACAAGGGAAGAGGACGCTGTTCAAAGCTCATAGTCATTAAAAAGCGCAGATTCAGCTCTGCGCTTTTTTATTTGGCTCTTATAAATCTCCTGGTAGCTCTTACAGTTAAGCTCCCAATTGTGTAATCTTCTTAAGGCTTAAATTGGTATAAGTCTAGAGATATTATTTTATCCTCAATTGGCGATCAGGGTATAAGAGAAGGGAGATAACTTTATAAAAACAGCTTTTAACTATATTGAATTTTCAGAAAAGTATATATATACTTGAGTCAGTAGTCTTGGTTTATTTTTTTGAACTCTACATACCTACTGGTCAGTATTTGATAAAGAGGAGGCAGCAATGGAAAGTAATACGGAAACTCTTAGAGAGAAAAAAGGAAAGCTCAGAAACGACAAGAGCAAAACAAGGTTCCTATAGTGCCAGGGAAAGAATTGATCTGCTTGCAGATCAAGGATCATTTTTAGAATTAGGGGCTCTGGCTCATTCTCCGGTTCCTGGAATGGAGGAACGTACCCCTGCTGATGGTCTGATTGGAGGGGTTATTCGAGTCGATGGAAGAGAGGCAGTTGTGCAGGCGATGGATGTCTCTGTACTATCTGGAACCGAGGGAGAAGTTCATCTTCGAAAAAGTGAGTTTTTTCACTCCTATGCAAAAAAGAGGAGGCTTCCTCTCTTTAATTTATGTGAGGGCGGGGGCTTAAGAATGCCGGATGGGATGGGGTCTGATGGAATCAGTGATAAGCTATTTCCTTCCAGTCTCTTAGACCATGGTCGTGAAAGCCCGATTATGACAGCTATTCTCGGTGAAAGTTACGGAGGTCCAACATGGATGGCTGTTAAGTCAGATTTTGTTACACAAGTTAGAGGAACCAGCATGGCTGTCGCTGGTCCGCGTATGCTGGAGATAGCAAATGGAGAAGAGCTGTCTCCTGAAGAGCTCGGTGGGCCTGAGATGCATGCCGCTTATACAGGTCAGATCGATCACATTGCTGAGGATGAAGAAGAAGCAATTGAAGCATTACGCAGATTTTTTAGCTATATGCCTTCCAGCGCTGATGAAACACCGCTTCAGAAGCCGGTTACCAACGGAGACTCCATGGAAAATAGCAATGTGGAGGATATTGTACCCTCGAATTTACGAAGAGCTTACGATATGAAATTACTTATTCTCCGTTTAATTGATAATGATTCATTCATGAACTTCCGAGCCTTTTATCAAGTTTTGAAACTTTAATCCATATTTCTTCTTCCTTTCCTTAATTTGGATTGTTTGTACACACCAAGTATGTATCCTGCAGTGTATTTTTCAAAACATCTGAACTCTCCAATTTATATATTAGGATAGAAACAGGGTCTTGTTGGTTAGAGTAAAGCAATATTTTATGGTTTGTTTATTCAAATTTAATATCATGCCAAAGCTCTATGTAGAAATTTAAGAACAGGATAAAGATATATTTAAATAACAAGCTGCTTTATATATTTCTGTGGTGGTGTTCTTCATTTCTGTTCCGGTTGCTTTACATATGAAATTCTATATGATTACGTATTATAACTAATGGAAGGTATTTGCCCCTTCATCATGTTTTATTTAGGTGAATAAAGGATACATTACGCTATACGAAAGAATTTAGTATGACTGTCGAACATAAATTGAATGATGAAGAAGGAGAAATGATAGATGCGTAATCAATTGAAACATTTCATTAACGGTGAATGGGTGGAATCTACGGGTTCTGAAACTTACGATGTTATAAATCCAGCTACAGAAGAAGCAATTGGAACCATTAGTATGGGTACAAAGGAAGATCTGGATAAAGCGGTAGCTGCAGCAAGACAAGCACTTCCTTCATTTTCTCAAACTTCCAAAGAGGAACGGGTAGAGATGCTGGAGCGAATTGCTGAAGAATATGAAAAACGTAAAGATGATATTGTTGAAACCATAACGGATGAATTAGGTTCACCTCTAAAAATTTCAGAAAAAGTTCACTATATGATGGGTTACAATCATTTTTCACAAGCTGCAGAATCATTAAAGAATTTTTCTTTCATGGAAGACCGCGGTGGTCATACTGTTGTTAAAGAAACTGTAGGAGTAAGTGGATTAATTACTCCCTGGAACTTCCCTACTAATCAGACTTCGACCAAAATTGCCAGTGCTTTTGCGGCAGGAAGCCCGGTTATTCTGAAGCCGGCGGAAATGACTCCGTTTGCAGCGATTATCTTAACAGAGATCTTTGAAGCTGCAGGGGTACCAAAAGGTGTATTTAACTTAGTTAATGGAACAGGGGAAGTAATAGGAAATGGGATCAGCTCCCATCCTGACATTGACTTTGTTTCCTTTACTGGATCAGGCGCTGTAGGAAAGAAGATTATGGAAAATGCCTCTGAAACTATAAAGAATTTTGCACTTGAACTGGGAGGCAAATCTCCACTTATCTTGCTGGAAGATGCCGATGTAGACGTCGCAGCAAGAGCTGCCGTTAATCATATTGCAACCAACACAGGTCAGGTCTGTTCAGCTGCTACGAGGGTTCTTATCCCTAGTAAAATGAAGAAAGCTTTCGAAGAAGCGGTGTTAAAAGTTCTACCTGAATTTTCAATAGGTGATCCGAGAGAAGATAATGTTATAGGTCCATTGATTTCCAAGAAGCAATGGGACACCGTTCAGTCCTATATTGAAAAAGGGATGGATGAAGGAGCATCTTTATTAACGGGTGGCACCGGAAAGCCGGAAGGGCTTGAGAAAGGATATTACGCCAGACCTACCGTGTTTACAGATGTTCAAAATGATATGGTCATTGCACAAGAAGAGATTTTTGGACCTGTAACTACTGTTATTAACTATGACTCGCTTGATGAAGCTATTGAAATTGCTAATGAAACCGTTTATGGATTAGCTGGTTATGTGATAGGCAATAACCCGGAAAATCTGCGCAAAGCAGCTACCGGAATTCGGGCAGGACGTATTAAAGTCAATGACACTGAAGCTGACTTTTCAGCTCCATTTGGAGGTTACAAGCAATCTGGCATTGGAAGAGAATGGGGCGACTATGGTATCGAAGAATACTTGGAAACCAAAACAATACTTGGATTTCCTTCTTAATGAAAATTGAGGTGTTAAGGCACTCCTCATAAATAAAAGAGGCACCCGGACTACCGGGTGCCTCTTTTATGTTAGTTAGTCCTGATCGAACCATAACGTGTCCTGAATATCTACGGAACCATTGTAATTGATGTGAATTTCTTCGTCAGCTTTAATGTCTCGGTAAGCATAAAAGTCAAACGTATCGTTATCAAAATTAATAACATAGTTCGCGTTAGGCTCATAGGAGTGGTTAAACATCATCCCATAACCCAATACGAAAGCCGTATGGTTTTCGCCGTACTCAAATGCGTAATCAGCCAGCCGCGTTTTTTCTATATGCACATGTTCCTGGTTTGGATAAGGGATAACGGGAGCCTGGTGAATAAGTGTATTTTTTGGGATATCCTGTTTCGCAAAGACACCTCTATTTAATTCTTCATCTGTTAGTGTAGAAGTTCTAATTTCAATCATGGAATCACCTTGCTTTCTTTTCAAGATCTTGCTTTGCCTATCTTAGCCTGACAGAAGTGTGTATATAAATCAAATGACAAAATTTTCAGTAAAAATAAAATTTAAAAGGAAAATTGAGGAAAAACTATGTTAAACTTGTGAAAATAAAAAACTAATCAAAGGACTTGATCGCATGAAAATTTCCACATTCTTATTGTTTATTATCCTTATTATGCAGCTATCCACTCTTATTAACATTACAGTGTTTGATGGGGCAGGGAACGCTGTCCTGCTTGCCGTGCATACCATCTCCTTTGTAGCAGCCATTGGGTTTTATGCCCAAATCAGAAGCGAAAATGGCTAGATTCAGACCTGCCTTTTTAAAGTGGGTGTCTACCGAATTTGTGTACACCACTCAATGACAACTGTTTTAGTAACCATATTTCTTTTGTATAATCTATAATCTATGAAAATGAAAAACTGGTTAACTACGTAATCACTTGTGGCAGAAGGTAACACAGATTCATTGTACCCAAGTATTGAATAAGTCAAGGAATCCTATTAAACCCAATGGTCTGTCTATGGTTTAGCTGGTTTTCGAAGGGGGAGTTCCAGTTAGGAAGGAGAGTTTAATTCAAATATAGCTTCAGGATACCTTCTTACACGACAAGGATTGCAAAAAATGATAACCCTGCTATTCCTGTACAACTACAATAATAGTTTAAAAAGCACATCCTATAATAGGCTGTGCTTTTTTTATGGGAGTATCAGCTGCAAATTTATCTAGAAACAAATTTGTTTCCTGTGACCCAAAACCTCCACGGATAATCACGGGCTTCTCCAGCATTATCAATTCCGATTCGTTTACCCTGAGAAATATGTTCAGGTTGATACCCTTTTTTTATATAAAGGGGGGGACGATCCCATGGATGTCCATAATCCGACTTGATAATTCCTAAAGCCTTTGTTAATTTTCCGGGGCCATTGGTTAAGTCTTTATCTTTTTTGTCTCCCCTTCTTTCCCGTATAAGGTCCAGGCCTTTTACAGGTTCAACCGCTCTTATTAAAACGGCTTCTGGATGATCCCATTCACCGCTTACTACATTCACTAGACAATGAGTATGCATAACGTAGGTGTAGACATGTCCAGGCGGTCCGAACATGACTTCAGTTCGTTGAGTCCGTTTATCTTTAAAGCTATGTGCGGCCCTGTCTCCAGGACCAATATAAGCTTCGGTTTCTATAATATATCCTGAAGCTGTACCTTTATCTGTTTCTTTAACTAACTCGGCGCCTAATAGAGATTTTGCAAGTTCTAAAGTAGGCTGGTTATAAAATTCTGGTGGTAAAATACCCATCACTATAGTCCCCTCTCACAGTTACGATTAGACATGAAGTTCATCTAATATATCACAAACCAGACCTATTTTTCATTCTATCTCTTCTAAATTAGATGAATCTAACAAGGGGTATTTAATAGATTTATTATTTTAGGTTTGAATATTGAGAATTAAGGTTATTTCAAATGTATCAATTATATTAATATAATATATTGGATGAAATGATTGGTAAAGGGTGAGGTAGATGGATACATCTAATATTTGGTTTACATTGTTATCCTGCATATTTTTTATGGCACTCGTAGCTTATATTTCTTACAGGCAAACGAAAGGAAACACCAATAGCTCTGCTGGTTACTTTCTTGCAGGGAGAGGACTAAGCGGAGGCTTTATTGCAGGCTCTCTATTGCTGACTAATTTATCTGCGGAGCAATTGGTTGGGTTGAATGGTCAGGCTTATCGCACTAATCTCTCTAACATGGCCTGGGAAGTCACCGCCGGTTTGGCCATTGTATTAATGGGATTGTATTTACTTCCTAAATATATGAATTTATCCATTACTACTCTGCCTGAATTTCTAAGTAAGCGATTTGATGAAGGGGTTAGGCGTTATACGGTTATATTATTTATGGTTGGATATGTACTTATCACGATTCCATCGATGTTATATTCAGGTGCGCTTGCCGTCTTAAAACTATTTAATGTACCGGAACTTCTCGATATTTCTTACACCCAATCGGTATGGACTGTTATTTGGGCAATAGGTATTATAGGGGCAATTTATGCTATATTTGGAGGGCTCAAAGCTGTGGCCGTATCCGATACGATAAATGGAATTGGTTTATTAATTATCGGAGCTCTTGTGCCGATTTTAGGTTTAATTACTTTAGGCGATGGTGAATTTTTAAACGGTGTTAAAACGATGACCACCGAAAACCCGGAAAAATTGAATGCAATTGGAGGACCTGATGATTCTGTGCCGTTTGGAACTATATTTACTGGGCTTATTTTTGCGAATATGTTTTATTGGGCATCCAACCAGTATGTCATTCAACGTACGCTTGGCGCGAATAGTCTGAAAGAGGGACAAAAAGGTGTTATATTTTCAGGTTTTTATAAACTATTAGTTCCTATTTTTATGATGATACCTGGTGTGATTGCGTTTCATCAGTACGGTGGAAATTTGAGATCAGTGGACCTCGCATATCCGACCCTTGTTACGAATGTTCTTCCACCATACCTTTCTGGTTTTTTCTTAGCTGTTCTGCTTGGAGCGGTCCTTAGTTCGTATAATTCATTATTAAATAGTGCAGCCACAATGTTTGCACTTGATGTTTATAAACCTGCTTTTAACAAGGATGCTTCAGAGGAGAAATTGATTAAGGTAAGTAAACAATTCGGAAGTATAATCGCGCTCGTTACTTTTTTTATTTCTCCGTTACTTATGAACGCTCCTAATGGTTTATGGGATTTGATCAGAAAATTTACTGGCTTCTTTAATATTCCTATTATTGCTGTAGTTCTGGTAGGAGTCCTTTCCAGAAAAGTTCCTGCGATTGCAGCTAAGACGGCAATAATATTCCATGTATTCGCTTATTACTTAATGGTATGGGGGTTTGATCAATTATTTGGAATTGCAGTTAATGTTCACTTTATTCATATTTACGGCATTCTTTTTGCGACAGAAGTTATAATTATGCTTACTATTGCTTACTTTAAGCCAAGAACTAAAGCATTTCAATTTTATAAAAGTCCTAAAATCAATATGACACCCTGGAAGTACAGTGTGGCTACGTCCGTTATTTTAATTGCAAGTATTTGCGCTACTTATGTGGTTTTTTCTCCTATAGGTGTAGCCTATTCAAAAGGAATTGTATCTCCCTATTTCTGGCCGGCACTAAGCGTGCTTCTTATTGCAACCATTGCACTGGTTATGCTGTCCATTAAGAAGTGGCAGAAAAAGTATGCAGAAGTATTAGACTATGAAGAAAGTAATAATGAAGAACCTATAGAAAATGTTCAGTGATAAGAAGCTCCCTAATTAAGGGGGCTTCTTTTAATACAGATTCAAGTAATAAGCTGCGAGTAGAAGTGAGATAGCTGGGAATATGACTCCTATAAGGGCTAAAGAAACAAGTAAGGTTTTCAGTTTATTATTACTGACTCGGCCTATTTAAAACCAAGATCATGTTTAATTCGAATTTATTTCGGTAACATACATTTTGAAGTCAAAATAAAATAATAGATTTATTAATATATTTAGGAGGCTACTCATTGTCTAGTTTACAGAATCAAGTTGTTATTATCACTGGAGCATCCAGTGGAATTGGAGAGGAGACAGCGAAAGAACTGTCTTCCAAAGGAGCTAAACTTGTATTGGCAGCACGACGTGAAGAGCGACTGCAAGAATTAGCGAATAAAGTAAATAATGATGGTGGACATGCGATTTATAAGACAACCGACGTAACCAATTATGAGGAAATGGAAGAGCTTGCTGAGTTCGCTCAAAAAGAACTGGGACAAATTGATGCTCTGGTAAACAACGCTGGCTTAATGCCACTTTCATTACTAAATAAACAAAAGGTTAAAGAATGGGATCAAATGATCGACGTAAATATTAAAGGTGTTCTTTATGGAATATCTGCTGTGCTGCCTCACATGCGTGAGCGCAAACAAGGACACATTATAAATATATCCTCCGTGGCCGGACATGTAGTCTTTCCGGGAAGTGCTGTTTACAGCGGTACGAAATTCGCTGTGCGTGCAATTACGGACGGCCTTAGAATGGAAGAATCTGCGGAGAGTAAGATTAGGGCAACTATCATTTCCCCTGGCGCTGTTTCTACTGAATTGACATCTACCATTACCGATGAGGACGTTAAAGGTGGAGTAGATGATTTGTATGAACAAGCGATTACTCCAGATAGTATTGCAAGAACGATTCGTTATGCTTTAGAAGAACCTGCAGAAGTCACTATTAATGAAATTGTAGTACGTCCAACTGACCAAACAATGTAAATAATAAAGCAGCCGATAGACGGCTGCTTTTTTTATGCTAAAATTTGGATCCTCAGGTCATACAGATTATGGAAAGTAAATAATTAGCACATCCATTTGTTTAAGATTGGCATAAAAAGGAATCTCCTAATAGAACACATTAAGGAGTGATATCATGGAAAGAAAAGCCCATACTATATTAGAGGAATACCGTAATGGAATTGACCAATTAGCAGAGTATCTACCAAAAACCATTCAGGAATACAATCGATTTACAGGGGAAGCATTTGATGATGGAGAAGTTACCAAGGCTAATAAACACTTGATGGCATTGGCAATTAGCTTGAAAGAAGGCGACGAACCAAGTATTACGTACCATATGGATCAATGTGTAGCGATGGAATGCTCAGACCAGGAGATTTATGAAGCCATGGGTGTTGCTGCTGCTTATGGTGGCGGCGCAGCTATGAGTCAATCCGTAACCAAAGGTTTTGAAATCTTAAAACAACTGCGTAACCAAACTTAAGCTTTCCGCAAGACTGCCGTATTCCCCTCAAAGATAAAGGGGCGGCAGTCTTCTTTTATCAAAAGACTTATCAGGGCGTCCGAGGACTTTGCATCAAGCGATTGCAAGTCTCAAGCTTATCTGTGATATAGTTCTTTATTAAATCAAAGAAGGTCTGGAAGAAAAATAAGAATGGTTGGATACTAAAATCTTAGTTATTCAGTTAATAGATTTTGAACGCTCTTAAGATTGGTATAAGGGGAGCTTTGATTATAGAGCGAAGGGAGAAAGAAGGTTTACTTATATTCCAAATAACAGGTGGTTTTAGTATTTAAGGGGTCAGTAGAAATCCGTAGAACCAATTACTTCGCTTTCCTACGCTACATTCATTAAATCGGATAATGAAAAGAGATGAAGTTTACTAGAAAAAATGAAAGTATGACAAAAAAATCTGGAACACTAGGAAGAGAAATATAGAGCTGCCATTTTTAACCACCCGGAAGGAAAATTTTATAAGCACGCCCACACTAAATTTAACTCTTCTATCTGTTCATTAAAAAATCAACGTCTTTTGACTACATTAGTCATACAGACGTTGATTCCACGGAACGGCTTGAGCACCGTTCTTCTTTATTTCTTTCTTTCTCATAGCTATATGTCACCACTTCTTTGTCTTATTTTCTTTTGTTTTTACGAAAAGGCATAAGAAGTTTGCCGCTTTTAGTTCGCTTCACTTTTGTAGAAGCAGACAGTTGAGATTCCTTGGCTTCCGGGCTGTTTTTGTAGTCCTGTTCGAATAGCTCGCGAGCCTTGGAATAAAGCATGGTCATTTTAATGACCTCCTTTTAAAAGTAGTTATTGCTTCGCTCAGCTTTTATTTACTTAACTGATGAATTACTGAAAATTTTACTCTCTAAGAAGGGTGTAACGCAATAGTTTTTTCAACATTTTTTTCGACAAATTTTTGGTTATTTTCCAACCATCTTTTTTCCAATTTATAGAAAATAGAAAAATACCCAAAAATACGTGTAATTACTATAACCATCACACTTGAACATGCTTTTACAATTTCATTTTAACTCCTAAGTTTATAATATTAAAATATAGGACATAAGTCATGTTTTTGAAAGGCGGCATATTCATAGCCCATCGAGACCACTCGATAAGTTTATAGGCATAAACCGATGGGAATTTACAACTACTAAGGTACTTTAGTACCATAAAGCGTAAATAAAGGATGATAACATACTATGACCAACAAAGAAGTGATTTTTGAAAACCTGTTTCAAGGAATTGTTTATGGACCTTCGAGTCAATATATTTCCTCGGTAGTATATGATTCCCGTGAAGCAGGAGTGGACGATGCTTTCGTCTGTATTGCTGGTGAAAAACACGATGGTCATCGATTTATTGAGCAAGCGATTCAAAATGGTGCAAATACCATAATTGGGACGGAGAGCAAAAAACTGCGTATATATTCGTCCATTTATAAGGATATAAGTTTCATCAGCGTGCCTGAAACGAGACCTGCTTTAGCACAATTAGCGTCATACATTTATGATTCCCCATCGAATTCCCTCTACACCATTGGTGTCACAGGAACTAATGGAAAAACAACAGTTTCGTCTTTCCTTTATTCACTTTTAAATGACCTTGGCAAGCGTACAGGCAGTTTAGGTACTTCAGGAATATGGGATGATGAGAGAAAAACAGAGTATAAACAGACGGTACCTACCACTCCTGAAGCTCCAGATATTCACCGAGTATTGCATTATTTCCGGCAAAGAGAGATGGATGCTGCAATCATTGAATCCACCTCCATAGCTATTGAGCAGAAACGCTTGGCAACGATTAATTTTGACGTGGCCGTTCATACGAATCTCACTCCCGAACACTTAGAGTTTCACGGCACAATGGAAGCCTACAAACAGGCGAAAATGAAGTTGTTTGCCCAGGCTAAAAGGGCAATAGTTAATGCGGATGATCCTCAAATGGCAGGGGAATTAATAAGAGATTTCAAAGGGCCCTTAATCACTTATGGGATTGAAGAATCGGCCGATGTCTCAGCCAAAGAAATCCATACTACTTTGGAAGGAACTTCATTTAAATTGAATTTATTCGGGAAAGAGTACCAGGTGCATGCACCTATTTTTGGGACATATAATGTATCAAATTTCCTGGCTGCTGTAGCGGTCTGTCACCAAATGGACTATCCTGTAGAACGGATATTATCTGTCGTTTCAGCAATTAAGAGTCCTGAAGGGCGTTTTCAAATTGTGGAAAACGAAGCCCCTTTTCAAATTGTTTTGGACTATGCCCACACTCCAGATGCTCTGTATAACATTTTAAATGCTGTTCATCATATTCCTTATCGCAATTTAATTGTTATGATTACAGGAGTTGGTCTCAGGGATCCTAAAAAACGTCCCTTGATGGCGGAAACAGCTGAGGGAATGGCAGAGGAAATTGTGGTTAGTGTGGATCAGCCAGGACACGCTAATCGACAAGAAGTCATAAATGATGTATTCAAAGGGTTCAATGAACCTCTTTCCTCTCAAATTCATTCTGTGTTGTATAGGGAAGAGGCCATTCATTATGCTTTTGATTTAGCCGAACCAGGGGACATGGTTCTATTAACAGGAATTGGGTTCGGCGGTTACCAGGTTATTGGAGATGAAAAAGTGCCTTACTCAGAGCTTCAAGTGATTGAGGATTATTTCGATAAAGATTCTTGTGAGAAGCGTGCAGTATGTGAAAGCTGAGATTTAATAGCGTTGGGAGTATTAGTAATCATAAACGTGCAGGGAATTCTGAATCCAGCAGCGTATTATGAAGAAGACTTGAAGAGAGGTTTTATTCTCTTCAAGTCTTTTTATTGGAAGGCAGCTGGGGAATTAATACTATTTTTATTTTGCATTGTAATAAAATTCTGCTTATCCTCCCTTTCAAATGTTAAAATATATAATTGATTACAATATTCTACATAATTTACATTTGGAAGGAAAGGTGAAGATTTGAAACACTATCAGAAGAAATGGTTGTTTCGTTCGGCCATGGTCCTTGGAGTATTAGCTGCTTCATCGTGGACGACTAACGTAGAAGCTCAAACGGATGAGGGAGACGTAGTAGATTTAAGGTTAATGGAAACGACGGATTTGCACAGTCATGTGATGAATTATGATTATTTCACGGACAAGCAGGATGATACGGTTGGGCTTGTTAATACGGCAACTCTTATCAATCAGACAAGAGACAAAGCAGAGAATTCTATGCTGTTCGATAACGGAGATTTGATTCAGGGAAACCCAATGGCTGACTATATCGTTGATCAAGAAGTATTAGATGAAAAAGGTCATGCACACCCTGTCTATCAAGCTATGAATCTCCTGGACTATGATGCTGGTAACTATGGCAACCATGAATTCAATTATGGTCTGGAGTATTTAGATAAAGCAGTGGAAGGTTCCGATTTTCCTTATGTTAATGCCAATGTGTATAAAGATGATGGTGACGACAACCCGTCTAACGATGAGAACTACTTCGATCCATACGTTATCCTGGCCCGCGAGGTTACAGATCAAAATGGGGACGTACATACGATTCAAGTTGGGGTTATTGGATTTACCCCTCCTCAAATCATGACCTGGGATAAAGATAACTTGGAAGGAAAGGTCACCACGCGTGATTTAAGACAAACCGCGGAAAAATTCATTCCTGCAATGAAAGAAGAAGGTGCTGACGTTATTATTGGCATTGCCCACTCTGGACTAGGCTCAAAGGAAGAGTATGAAAAAGGTGCTGAAAACCAGACATATCAACTATCCACAGTAGAAGGTTTTGATGCACTTATGTTTGGTCATTCTCATCAAACTTTCCCGAGTGAGGATTATGCTTCTTTAGATGGCAAATATAATATCAACCTTGACCAGGGAACAATTAACGGTGTAGCAACTACGCAAGCTGGTTTTTGGGGCTCAGACCTTGGAATTATAGATTTGAAGCTCGAATATTCAGAAGGTGGGTGGGATGTTACGCAAGGTAGAGCTGAGGCGAAACCCATTTATGATTCTGAAAATGGAGAGGCATTGGTGGAAGCAGATCAGGAAATTGTAAATCAAATTGAACATGATCATGAGGCCACTAGAGAGTATGTGGCTACACCTGTAGGCGAAACTGAAGTTCCGCTCTACAGTTATTTTGCTCAAGTACTAGATGACCCAACGGTTCAAATTGTGAACGATGCCCAGAAGGCTTATCTTGAAAAATATATACAAGGAACTGAATTAGACGGATTGCCTGTATTATCAGCTGCTGCACCTTTTAAAGCAGGAAGAGATGGGGTCAGCGATTTCACGGATATTCCAGCAGGAGAGCTTGCGATTAAAGATACCACTTCGTTGTACAAGTATCCGAATACTCTTCAAGCTTCTAAGATAACTGGTGAGCAAGTAATGGAATGGCTTGAATGGAGTGCGGGACAATTTAACGAAATTAACATAGACTCCGATAAGCAGCAGGAGCTCGTGAATAATGATTTCCGCAGCTATAATTTTGACGTAATCGATGGTTTAACCTATGAAATCGAAGTAACTGAACCACCTCGTTACAATAATGATGGGGAAAAGATCAACGATAGTCATCGTATTAAAAATGTGAAATTCAAAGGCAAACCGATTGATGAAGCACAAGAGTTTTTAGTCGCTACCAATAATTATCGGGCAGCCTCCAAATTTGCCAATCCTGATGGTGACAATATAGTGGTTAAGTCTCCTGATGAAAATCGACAAGTTCTTGTAAACTATATCCGTCAGAATGAAACAATTAATCCCGAAGCAGATGGTAATTGGTCCTTTGCACCTATAAATGGAGATCCTCTTTTAACCTTCCGTTCGTCTCCTGAGGCTAAAAAGTACGCGGACGATGAGGAAAAAATTTCTTTTCTCGAAAAAAGAAATGACGGTTACGCGGAGTACAGCATCGATCTTCAATCATCCGAGAAATCGCCTGTCTTTGCGGATGTCCCTGAAGATTACTGGGCTGCTGAAGAAATATATGCCTTAGCTGAAGATGGGGTTATTAAAGGTTACCCAAATGGCAATTTCGGTCCAAAAGACATGCTTCTCCGCTCTGAATTTGCCATGTTGCTTACAAGGGAACTAGGACTAACCGCAACAGGTGAAAATCCATTTAACGACGTACCTGAGAAGTACCAGGAAGAAGTCACTGCAGCTTACGAAAATGGAATTGTGTATGGTGTAAGCCAAACAGAATTTGACCCATATGCTTCCATTACACGTGAGCAAATGGCTGCCATGGTCGTCCGAGCCTACGAGTTTAAAAATGGAGAGTACAAGGCTGAAGGTGAGCACACTTACAAAGATGAGGCTGAAATTCGAGGCGTATTTACTGAAGAGGTTAACGCCGCCTATGAGCTTAAGCTGATGATCGGTGTACCAGGAAATAAGTTTTTGCCTAAGGACTCTTCCATTCGTGCAGAAGCCGCTCGGGTAGTTTATAATTTAAGAAACAAATAATAAGATAATCTTCATTTATGAAGCATAACCAAGCTGAGAAAAGCAGCGTAGTATTGATTCTTATTCCCCGATCCCTTCATACTTGCGGAGGGGAAAGAAGCGATTCTATGAAGTTTTATAAACCAATCTCGACTCGCTCCTTCACTAGAAGGGGCGAGTTTATTAATTGGTGTGTACAGGGTTGAATTTTTTTTAGGGATCGTATGGGGAAGTATAACCAAGCGGCGATAACTACGGTGTGTTTTCGATTGGTGTGGGTACACTAGACCAGTATAATCCTGTAAGTGGGCAGCTAGCAGTATAGGAACTAAATCTCAGTGTGGGGTCGCTTTGACTACCAGTGCAAGCCGTTTATCGGTTACACCCTTACTCTAGATTATGATTATAAGTATTTTAAATATAGTACCTATTATTTCCCAAAAAACTAGCACATTGTTGATAGTAGCATGGAGGGTGGAAACGGTTATTAATCGTAAAAACAAAGCTTCTACAGTCCATAACTAATCCCTTCAGAAACGGCTTTTATTATGGACAACTTTCTTATTGAAATCGGATCCATATACTGTTGTAGATTGCAAAAGACAAAGAGGAGGGGTGGGGTTGTTTTTTCCTTATTACTATCCCCCGGCGTATTGGCCTGTTTATTATGTAACCCCTAATTATCAAAGTCATGCTTTCGATAACAGACATTACCCTGAGGTGAATACTGAGCTGCTTATTAAATCGGCTGAGCAAATGAAGGTTTTGCTAAAAGAAGCAGACGTATTAATGGATCACATAAAAAGTTCTACAGAATTGGCCTCAGAACTTATGAGTGCAGCTCAACAATCGAATAAAAGTAAACTAATTCAATTATTAAAATCTTCGGGTATTGAGTCAAAGATGGATGTGAGTTACACGCCAGATGGACTGAACATTATGTTATATACTTCTGTTGGAGATTTAGATTGCGGTCATTTGAAGATATCGATTCGCTGGAGATAATTCAAATGGGGTAAAATATAAAAACCCATGAAACTAGGTTGCTAGTTTCATGGGTTTTAATGAGGACAAATACCTGTCCAAAAATCAGGCATTATTATATTTTATTAATGTCCAAGCGAGCGCATGATAAATTCAATGAGAAAGACCATGGCGATGAGTACGACTGGAGTTGAGAGCTCTCGCTGCTTCCCAATGGCGAATTTGACAATCGGATACGCAATAAATCCAAAGGCCATCCCATCAGCGATGGAGTAGGTGAAAGGGATCATAACGATAATCAGGAAAGCAGGCATGGCTTCTGACAATTCATCCAGTGGAATTACTTTAATATTTTGAACCATTAAAGCCCCAACTATGATCAGAATTGGACTGATAGCTGTTGAGGGAACCATTGATATCCAAGGAATCAAAAACAGGGTTCCTATAAACAGGACAGCCATCGTTAAGGAAGCTTTTCCTGTTTTTCCACCGGAGGCAATGACTGCTGCGCTTTCAGCAGATGAGACCGTAGGAGAAGTACCTAAAAACCCACTGCTCAACGCAGAAAAAGAAGCGGCTTGAAAGGATCGTTTAAACTTTCCTTTCTGTTCAAGCATTCCGAGCTGCCCATGAATCAATCCCATATTCTCGAAAATAAGAACAATGGCAAGTGGGAATACGGCCATCCAAAATCCAAAATCACTAACTCCTGAGAAGTCAGGGATAAATACCCAGGATTGTTCATCAAGAGAAATCATGGATCCTGGAGCCTCAAGAATTCCGGTGAAGTGGGCAATGATCGTTCCTATAACCATGGTTACAAGAAAATTCCCTGGAACGTTCCGTGTAAAAAGAAAAATCCCGATAAACAGGGTGAGCAGGCTCGTGATCACAACGGCTGAAGATGGGTTTCCTAAACTAATCAAGGAATGTTCCCCGCGAACAACGAGCCCGCCTTTCTCTAGGCCAATTAGTGTCAGGAACAGACCAAGCCCGACAGTGATCGCGTGCTTTAACGATTCGGGAATTGCGTGCTTAAGCCAGTCTCCAAGTCTAGTAAAAGCTGTTACTAGAAACAGCAGGGAAGCGATACATACGACGGCCAGTCCTTCTTGAAAGCTAAGACCGCTCCCTTCGACAATCGAGTAGGCGAATAAGGCGTTAACACCCATACCTGGAATGAGAACCATAGGCGCATTCGCGTATATGGCCATGATCAAACAGCCAATCGCACTGGCAAGAATAGTGGCTACCATCCCGCTCTCAAGCGGAAGTCCGGCACTCTCGAGTATCTGACTGTTAACGGCTACGATATAAACAGTTGTAAAGTACCCGATCAGTCCGGCTGTCCATTCTTTCTTCCAGCTGACGTGTTGAGTCTGGTGATTGAACATTTCAATCTCCTCTATGAAATTATCCCTCTCCCGCCCGGTTACCGAGTAACCCACAAGTTTTTATTTTACTCTTCTCCCACATTTCTATCAAGTTCATCTGTTCCTTTTTTTATAAATCGTGAGTTACCAGATTAGGAATGTGATAAAATAAAGAAGGATCAGCTTGTGCTGGAAAGCGTTTTCTCGGTAATATAAAAAGAGAGAAAATAGGGATGGTGGAATGAATGAAATATAGATCAGTATTCGATATTATCGGTCCTGTAATGATTGGACCGTCCAGTTCACATACGGCGGGAGCAGCTCGGATTGGAAGAGCCGCCCGTCATCTCTTTGGAAGAGAACCTAAGTATGCAAACGTCCATTTATATGGCTCATTCGCAAAAACATATAAAGGTCATGGAACGGATGTCGCCATAATAGGCGGTTTGCTGGATTATGAAACATACGATGAACGAATCAGCAGTTCTTTGGAAACAGCCCGGAAAAATGGCATGAAAATCCGCTTTTACGAAGAAGAAGCTCATTCGGATCATCCGAATACGGCGCGCCTCAAAATAGGAGATGATGATGGTGAACTAGAGCTTGTCGGAATCTCGATCGGCGGAGGAAAAGCGGAAATTACAGAACTTAATGGATTTGAATTACGGTTATCCGGGAGTCACCCGGCTATTCTTTTAATTCACAATGATCGATATGGTGCCATTGCATCCTCTACAGCCATTCTAGCTAAACATGAAATTAATATCGGACGCATGGAAGTGTCGAGAAAAGCTCAGGGCGAACAGGCACTTATGGTCATAGAAGTGGATCAGAATATTGATGATTCGGTCTTGAGTGAACTTGAACGTGCCGATCACATTACCCAGGTTGCAAAAATATCCGACTAAATCTATTCAGGGAGGGTTTAACTATGTTTCGAAATGTTGCCGAGCTGGTCGAGCTAGCTGAAAGTGAAAATATACAAATCTCAGAAGTCATGATCAGGCAGGAGATGGAAGTTAAAGAGTTAACGAGAGAGCAAGTTTATAAGCAAATGGAAAAAAACCTGGAGGTTATGGAAAAAGCGATCGAAGATGGTTTGAAGGGCGTAAAATCCCACAGTGGGCTTACTGGTGGAGACGCTGTTCTCATCCAGAATTATATGAAAAATCATACACCTCTCTCGGGTAATTTACTGATGGATGCGGTTAGTAAAGCAGTGGCTACTAATGAAGTTAATGCAGCCATGGGGACAATATGTGCAACCCCAACAGCAGGGAGTGCGGGTTGTGTCCCGGGCACTTTATTTGCTGTGAAAAACCAACTGAACCCAACGCGCGAACAAATGGTACGCTACTTATTTACGTCCGGTGCTTTTGGTTTTGTAGTCGCAAATAATGCCTCAATCTCTGGTGCTGCAGGAGGCTGCCAGGCTGAAGTAGGCTCAGCAGCAGGGATGGCAGCTGCAGCCATCGTTGAAATGGCAGGGGGCACACCCTCCCAGTCGGCAGAAGCGATGGCCATTACCCTTAAGAATATGCTAGGTTTAATTTGCGACCCTGTTGCAGGCCTGGTGGAAGTTCCATGTGTGAAAAGAAACGCCATGGGAGCTTCAAATGCTGTCGTTGCAGCTGACATGGCTTTAGCTGGAGTAACCAGCCGTATTCCGTGTGATGAAGTAATTGATGCGATGTATAAAGTGGGGCAGCGTATGCCATCAGCCTTTCGTGAAACTGCCCAGGGTGGCCTTGCTGCCACTCCGACGGGAAGAGAATTAGAAGCAAAAGTATATGGAATTTCGTTGAAGAAAGAGTGAATAGTGTGTTAACCCAATCGATTAGTGAATTAAAAGGAATTGGAGAGAAACTTGAATCTCAGTTGAATGAACTTGGTCTTTTTACGATCGAGGATCTTCTGTTTTATTTCCCGTTTCGATATGATTCTTATGAAGTTAAACCATTAACTGAATTGACCCATAATGAAAAAGCTACGATCGAAGGGGAGGTTGTTTCTGAACCTTCCCTTAGCTTTTTTGGCCGGAAAAAATCCCGATTAACGTTTACGCTCCAAGTAGAGCAATTTGCTGTAAAAGCAGTTATGTTTAACCGTGCTTTTGCAAAAAAACAGCTTCAAGCTGGCGATACGGTAACGGTTACTGGGAAATGGGATCAGCAGCGGCTGCAGATAACCGTCAGTCAATTTAAAAAGGGAGAGTCCAAAAGCCAGGCTCCCATTCAGCCTGTTTATACCTTAAAGGAGGGAGTCTCTCTCACTACCCTGCGGAAGTTTATTAAGGCTTCGATCGATGCTTTTGAAAATCATATACCTGAAATACTGCCTGACGATTTACAACGTACGTATAAATTACCGGAGCGCTCTCAAGCTGTCAGGCAGATGCACTATCCTGAGAGCAGAATTATGTTGAAGCACGCCAAGCGCAGATTCATATATGAGGAGTTTCTCATTTTTCAGCTTAAAATGCAGTTGTTGAGAAAACATCATCGGGAGTCAACTACAGGGAACGCCCAGGCTTATGATAATGGTAAACTAACCTCTTTTGTGCAGGCCCTTCCATTTGAATTGACCCAGGCGCAGAAGCGTTCTCTTGCGGAAATTCTGAAAGACATGAAAAACCCTCACCGAATGAATCGTCTCCTGCAGGGTGATGTAGGGTCTGGTAAAACTGCAGTGGCTGCCATTGCTCTTTATGCCTCAATTACCGCAGGGAAACAGGGAGCGCTTATGGTTCCGACTGAAATCCTTGCGGAGCAGCATTTCCAGTCGCTTATGGAAATGTTTGAAGGTCGTGCTACTGTCGCTCTCCTAACCGGATCGATTAAAGGCAAAAAACGTCGTGAAATCTTAGAATCCGTTCGGGCAGGGGAAATTGATATATTAATTGGGACCCACGCACTGATTCAAGATGAAGTCGAGTTTCATGATTTGGGTTTTGTTATTGTTGATGAACAGCATCGTTTTGGAGTCCGCCAGCGGAGAACACTCAGAGATAAAGGACTTCATCCGGATGTTCTATTTATGACGGCTACCCCAATACCAAGGACACTTGCGATTACAGCATTTGGGGACATGGATGTGTCTGTGATTGATGAAATGCCGGCAGGGAGAAAGCCGGTAGAAACTTACTGGGTAAAGGGAGAAATGACAGATCGGGTGTTATCGTTTATTCAGAAAGAAATTGATCAAGGACACCAGGCCTATGTGATCTGCCCGCTGATTGAAGAATCGGACCAGTTGGATATTCAAAACGCCGTTGAACTATATAATCAGCTCTCCTCTGTTTATGAGCCAAATATACCTGTGGGACTGATGCATGGACGGCTCCACAATGAAGAAAAAGAGGAAGTCATGCAAGAATTTGCTGAAAACCGATTAAAAGTCCTAGTCTCAACTACAGTTGTGGAAGTTGGAGTTAACGTGCCGAACGCAACAGTGATGGTAATCTATGATGCGGAGCGCTTTGGACTTTCCCAGCTTCACCAGTTACGTGGGAGAGTAGGGCGCGGGTCAGATCAAAGTTATTGCATTTTACTTGCCGACCCTAAAGGTGATGTAGGGAAAGAGCGGATGAGAATTATGACTGAAACGACAGATGGATTTGAACTTTCGGAGCAGGACTTGAAGCTTAGGGGGCCGGGTGATTTCTTCGGAAGAAAGCAGAGTGGTATGCCGGAATTTAAGGTAGCGGATATGGTTCATGACTACCGGGCTCTTGAAACAGCACGCCGCGATGCAGCTGAAATCATCACAGAAGAAAGACTTGAAAAGGATAGTCGTTACCGTTTATTAAGAGAACTTATTTATCAGGATAAACAAATAATGGAGGAAGTATTGGATTAATTTATCTCTCTCGCATAACCTATTCCCTGTCCTTATAGTGAACATCATAGATGGCTGGGAAGACCTGATGAAAGCAGGTGTTAGAATGGTGAAACCGCAACGACTTACCTACGGGGACAGAGTTGGAGTTATAGCCCCTGCAGGACCTCCAAAAAAAGAAGAGCTAAATAGAGGATTAAGTGTCTTACACTCATTAGGACTCGAACCTGTTTTAGGTAACCACGTGTTTAATCAAGACCATACTTTTTCTTATTTAGCTGCTCGTGATGAAGCAAGGTTAGAGGATTTGCATCATATGTTTTTGGACCCCTGCATTAAAGCTGTATTTTGTGCGCGGGGAGGGTATGGTACAGCAAGACTTGCTCCTTATATTGACTATTCGATGATCAGATGCAACCCTAAGGTGTTTTGGGGATACAGTGATATTACCTACCTTCATACTGCCTTCCATAAATACAGTAACTTAGTTACTTTCCATGGCCCTATGGTAGCTTCTGATTTAGGAAGAACTCCGCTGAATAATGAAACCATCCTCTCCTTGGACCAACTTTTTATGCCGAAGAATATAACCTGGCGTTACCCAGAGTTTCCTTTTAGTTCTATCAAAAACGGGAAGGCGGTGGGAGTGCTTGTGGGAGGGAATTTAACTGTGCTTGCTGATTCAATGGGGACAGATTTTGAATTGGATACAGATGGAAGGATTCTGTTTATTGAAGAAATTGATGAGCCTGCTTACCGAATCGATGCTATGCTTCTACAACTACAGCTTGCAGGAAAGCTCGCTCGCGTTAAAGGTGTCATTCTTGGTGATTTCAACCTCAGGGATTCTGAGCTTGCTGAGACCCAAAAGGTACTGCGCCAATTCTTTATGCCATACAATTTCCCCGTCCTGCAAGGGTTCCCAGCCGGACATTGTGCACCCAATTATGGTATTCCTTTAGGTACAAGAGTTTACTTAGATTCGACTACACTTTTCTTACAAACTGAAGCAGGGGTAAACTGAGCTGCCAATGGTCAATACATGAGCCTTGCGAAATTGAATTTGGTATTATATATTACTATTAGTACCTAGTCATAAAGCAACTGCTTTTGATTAATTGGACGGTGGAATTGCGATGAAAAAGTCTAAAAAGATGAGGCAAAAAGAGTTGAAGGAGACACTAAAGGTCTCTCCATTTACTACGGACGAAGAACTAGCTCGCCGCTTTGGAGTCAGCATCCAAACCATACGGTTGGACCGGATGGAAATGTCCATTCCAGAATTACGAGAAAGAATTAAGTCTGTCGCTACCCAGGAATGGAATGAGACGGTAAAAGCCCTGCCGATCGAAGAAATCATCGGCGAAGTTGTTGACTTAGAGCTGGATAAACGAGCCATTTCTATTTTAGATATTAGACCTGAGCACGTATTCTCTCGGAATAATATAGCAAGAGGTCATCATCTTTTTGCTCAGGCCAATTCATTGGCAGTGGCCGTCATTAACGATGAACTTGCATTAACCGCACGCTCGGATATCCATTTCCGTAGACAAGTAAAGCTTGGAGAGCGTGTTGTTTCAAAAGCCACAGTAGAGGGGAAAGACTCCAGGGGGCATACCGTTGTGAGGGTGCAGAGTTACGTTGGAAACGAGGAAGTGTTTGCGGGCACATTTGAGATGTTCCGTTCGAATCAATAGAAGGAGGACAACTAATGAAACTAGCTATTGATGCTATGGGCGGGGATCACGCACCGGAAGCCATGGTAAAAGGGGCTGTCCATGCAGCTGAAACGATTAAAGGCGTGGAAATTACTTTAGTCGGAGATCAAGAACAGATTGCCCCTTTTCTAAAAGGACAGTCTAATATTAGAGTAGTACATACAAAAGAAGTAATTACTTCGGAAGATGAGCCGGTCAGGGCTGTGCGTAGGAAGAAAAACGCTTCCCTGGTATTAATGGCTAAAGAGGTAAAAGAAGGACGAGCAGACGGATGTGTATCTGCAGGTAACACAGGAGCATTAATGAGCGCAGGTCTTTTTGTAGTAGGGCGGATGGAAGGCGTAGAGCGTCCAGCTCTCAGTCCTACATTACCTACCCAGGATGGTCAGGGGTTTTTAATGCTGGATGTGGGTGCCAATGTAGATGCTAAGCCTGATCATCTGCTCCAATACGCAGTTATTGGTTCCATTTATGCAGAAAACGTACGAAAGATTTCCAAGCCTCGTGTAGGCTTACTCAATGTCGGGACTGAAGATGGAAAAGGGACAGACCTTACTAAAAAAGCCTTCCAGCTTATGAAAGACGCTCCCATTAATTTCATTGGAAATGTAGAGGCGCGTGATCTTCTGGATGGTGCAGCGGATGTCGTCGTAACTGATGGATTCACCGGAAATGTGGCACTGAAGACTATAGAAGGAACGGCAATGACCATGTTTTCCATGATGAAAAAAACTTTTATGAGTAATTTAAAGACGAAATTTGCTGCGGGTTTAGCTAAAAAAGATCTGAGAAAACTTAAAGATCAGCTGGACTATTCAGAATATGGAGGAGCGGGGCTGTTTGGGCTTGCTGCACCAGTGATTAAAGCGCATGGCTCGTCTAACGAACGGGCTGCTTACAATGCTATTCGTCAGGCTTGTGAAATGATCGAACTTGATGTAACGGACATCATCTCGAATACATTGAAGACCATGCAATCAAAGGAGGAAGAAAAGTGAAAAAAACAGCTTTTATTTTTCCGGGACAAGGATCACAAGAAGTGGGCATGGGGAAAGCGATCTATGAATCCTATCCTGCTGTTAAGAAAATGTTTGATGAAGCCGATGAAGTTCTCGGTTATTCATTGACCACACTTATGTTTGAAGGTCCCCAGGAAGAACTAACTAAAACGGAGAATGCTCAGCCAGCTCTACTGCTGAATAGCGTCGCTATTAACCACGTGTTGAAAGAAGAGGGTATAGAACCTTCCATGACAGCAGGACATAGTCTCGGTGAATATAGTGCTCTTGTAGCTTCCGGATCCCTTGAACCAATAGATGCTGTCCAGCTTGTGCACACGCGAGGTAAACTGATGGAAGAAGCTTACCCGACCGGTAAAGGCTCCATGGCAGCTGTGCTGGGACTTTCGCAGGAGGAAATCGAAAAAGTTCTGGAAGGATTTAATGATGAGGAACCTGTTGACCTGGCAAATATTAATTGCCCTGGGCAAATTGTAATCTCTGGAACAAAAGACGGAGTAGCTCAGGCCTCAGAGCAGTTATCTGAAGCTGGAGCCAAGCGCGTACTTCCCTTGAACGTGAGCGGACCTTTTCACTCCCGTCTGATGAAGTCCGCAAGCGATGACTTTGCCAACCATTTGTCGAAACATTCGATTGCGGAAGCGGCTGTACCTGTATATGCGAATGTAACAGCGGGGCCTGTTACAGATGCAAGTGAGATTGAACAGCTGCTCGTTAAACAGTTATATTCCCCTGTTCGTTTTCAACAGATCCTGGAAGCCTTTGTAGAAGAGGATGTAGATGCCATCGTCGAAATTGGACATGGGAAAGTCTTAAGCGGACTTGTGAGAAAGGTTAAGCGCAGAATGAAAACCTTTAATATTCACGATCCGGAATCAGTTGATCAATTTATCCAATGGTATAAGGAGGACTCTTAATGTTACAACAACAAGCAGCTCTCGTTACTGGTGCTTCTCGAGGGATCGGACGCGCCATTGCTATGGAACTTGCTTCTCAAGGGGCTAAAGTCGCCGTTAATTATGCCGGGAGTGAAGAAAAAGCAGAAGCCGTCGTGCAGGAAATTATTAATCAGGGTGGAGAAGCTATAAAGATCCAGGCGGATGTAACAAGTGAAGAAGATGTTAAACGAATGATTAAAACAGTCGTAGATGAATTCGGCCGCCTGGATATTCTCGTTAATAATGCAGGAATTACCAAAGATAATCTACTAATGAGAATGAAAGAAGAAGAATTCGATTCCGTTATTGATACAAACCTTAAAGGTGTATTTCTATGCACCAAAGGCGTAACGCGCCAGATGATGAAACAAAAGTATGGGCGAATTATTAATGTAGCTTCTATTGTGGGGGTTTCAGGAAATCCAGGACAGGCTAACTATGTAGCTGCAAAAGCAGGCGTGATTGGCCTTACCAAGTCGAATGCCAAAGAACTTGCTTCAAGGAATATTCAGGTTAATGCTGTCGCGCCGGGTTATATTACTACAGATATGACAGATGCACTCACTTTCGAACAAAGAGAGCAGATGTTATCCTTAATACCCCTGAACCGTCTGGGTGAAGCGGAAGACGTTGCTCGAGTCGTCCGATTCCTTGCTTCAGAAGACGCTGCTTATATGACTGGGCAGACCTTACATGTCGATGGTGGAATGGTCATGTAAAAAGGTTATGGTTTTTCGATTGAAAATTTACTATAATGACTGAAGGGAGGTGAAGTCCAATGGCAGATACATTTGATCGTGTAAAACAAATCATCGTTGATCGTTTAGACGTTGAAGAATCTAAAGTAACAATGGAGGCTTCCTTCAAAGAAGATTTAGAAGCAGACTCTTTAGACGTAGTAGAGCTTGTAATGGAGCTTGAAGATGAGTTTGATACGGAAATCTCTGACGAAGAAGCTGAAAAAATCAATACAGTTGGGGACGCTGTGAATTACATAAACAGTGTATTGTAACCCTTCAAACATGCTGTCTGTGTAAAAGCAGGCAGCCTTTCCTATTGATGAGAAATTTTTAGTAAAGGACAAGGTGATTTATGGATGATTTTTCCAGTTTCCAGAAGAGAGTCAATATCCACTTCCAAGATGTCTCGATACTGGAACAAGCTTTCACACATTCATCTTATGTGAATGAGCATCGCAAAACGGATCGCAAGGATAATGAGCGTCTGGAATTTTTAGGTGACGCTGTATTAGAGCTGGGCGTCTCCCAATATCTGTATAGGGAGTTTCCTGAAATGGCAGAAGGGGAGCTTACCAAGTTCCGGGCTTCAATCGTATGTGAAGCATCTCTTGTAGATTTCGCTAAAGACCTGAACTTTCATGAGCTTATTTTATTGGGCAAAGGAGAGGAATTAACAGGTGGGCGCAACCGGCCGGCCTTGCTCGCTGATGTATTTGAAGCCTTTATTGGTGCTTTGTATTTAGACCAGGGCTTTCAAGAAGTGGTTACATTCTTAGAAAAGTATGTGTACCCTAAGGTTAAAAAAGGTGCTTTTTCTCATGCGATGGATTTTAAGAGTCAACTCCAGGAATTTATACAACGGGATAAGAATAGTAAGATTGAATATGAAATTGTTGAAGAAAGAGGACCTGCCCATAGCAGAGAATTTATTGCTCATGTCCGGATCCAGGGAGAAGTTGGTGGAATTGGAGTAGGCAGAACAAAGAAAGAGGCAGAGCAGCGTGCTGCCCAAAAAGCATTAGAAAACCACGGAGCCCTTTCCTGAAAAAAGGACAGGCTAGAACTCGGAAGAAGTTCTGGCCTGTCCTTTTTATTACTCATCATTATTGAGGTTTCCGAAACCTTCCCAATTCTTGGACGAACGTCTGGATCTCTGAAACACTCAGCTGTCCTTTCATTTGAACAATATCGTGTAATTCCTTAATCTCATCATACTTTTCTAAATCATAATCATCTGGATCCATAATTGTGCGGTTCACAACTTGCAACCGATCCGCCATATCATTAATTATGAATTCAAGGTTCTCGCGCGTAGGTTCTTCTAAACTCAAGATAAATCCTCCTTCAAAGCTCCTGTAGTGGGCTAATACATATAATAAAATACTTTGCCGTTTTTTAAAACCCTTGACTACTTGGAAAAATTAAAGTTCTTATCGTTCGTAATCGCTTCCTACCGTAGGGCCTATGTTTATGATAAAATATATTAGTTGAATGAAAGATTGCGAATATACAGGAGGATGAATATGTTCCTCAAACAGTTAGATACCGTAGGGTTTAAATCATTTGCTGAACGAGTAACTGTGGATTTCGTACCGGGCGTCACCTCGGTAGTCGGACCGAACGGAAGCGGCAAAAGTAATATTACTGATGCTATACGCTGGGTGCTGGGTGAGCAGTCAGCCAAATCTCTCAGAGGAACAAAGATGGAAGACATCATTTTCGCCGGCAGTGACACAAGAAAAGCGTTGAATATGGCTGAAGTCACTTTAACGCTTGATAATTCTGATCAGGCCCTTCCTCTTGATTATCAAGAGGTTAGTGTTACTAGACGAGTGTTCCGCTCTGGAGAAAGTGAATTTTATATTAATAATCAAACCTGCAGATTAAAAGATATTGTGGATTTATTCATGGACTCAGGTCTCGGACGAGAGGCTTTTTCCATTATTAGCCAGGGGAAAGTGGAAGAAATTTTAAGTTCTAAAGCGGAAGAGCGCCGCTCCATTTTTGAAGAAGCAGCTGGAGTCTTGAAATACAAACAGAGGAAAAAGAAAGCAGAGTATAAACTTGCAGAAACCCAGGAGAATTTAAATCGGGTAGAAGATATTATTCATGAAATAGATGGTCAGCTTGAACCGCTAAAAGAACAGGCTGCTGTGGCTAAAGACTACTTAGAGAAAAAGGAAGACCTAAAACAAATAGAGGTTTCCTTATTAATCACACAAATAGAGAATTTACATGAGGATTGGCAGGAAGTTCTTAAGGATTTGGCTGCGGTTAAAGAACAGGAATCCGAACTGCAGTCACACATTGAAGAAAAAGAGACGGCCGTCGTGAAACAACGAGACACGATGCAGGCTCTTGATGAGTCAATTGAAGATTTACAAGAAACTCTACTTGTCCTAACCAAAGATCTAGAGAACCTTGAAGGCAGAAGAGAACTTATGAAAGAACGTCACAAACACTTTGAAGAAAATAAAACAAAAGTGGAAGAAGATTATGAAGAGCTTTCAGAGAAATTGAAGGACCTTCAAAAAACAGCTAAAAAGGAAACAAATCAATTAAATGCTGTGAAGAAACAACGAAAGCAGACCAAGGACGATCTTGAACAGACGAACCAGGCTCTTAGTGAAGATATTGAAGTTATTGAAGAGCAGATTGAGGATTTAAAAAGTGATTATATTGATCTTCTAAATGAACAGGCTGCCAAAAGAAATGAAAAGCAGCTGCTGGAAAAGCAGGTCTCACAAATCAACTATAAAAAAGACCATCAACAGACACGCTTCAGTGACCTAAGGGACGAACGCGAGCAGCTTGAAACCAGTTTAACAGAAGCTGCTGAAAATCTTCAGCGTATATCCAATTTGCGCGAGAATAAGGAAAAATATCTAACAGAGCTTCAGAAAGAACTGGAAGTAAATCAGCAGTCCTATCAGGATTGGCAGGAAAAACTATATAAAGGCTACCAATACTTAGAAAAACTTCGTTCCAAAAAAGAAATGCTGGAAGATATGAAAGAAGACTTTTCAGGCTATTATCAGGGCGTTCGTGAAGTATTAAAAGCAAGACAAAATCAGCAATTGGGGGATATTGAAGGGGCTGTACTTGAACTAATCGATATTCCTGGGGATTATCTAACAGCTATTGAAACGGCTCTTGGAGCCCAGGCGCAGCACATCGTTGTTAAAGATGATCAAGCTGGTAGAAAGGCGATCCATTGGCTGAAGAAAAATAATAAAGGGCGTGCCACTTTCTTGCCTTTAACTTCTATACAGCCGCGTTACGTACACAGCCAAGCGGCTTCAAAACTCCCAGAGCAGGAAGGTTTTATCGGTGTGGCCGCTGATCTAGTAACTTATAACAGTAGTTTTAAAAAAGCGATCCAACACCTTCTGGGACATATTGTTATCGCCGAAGACTTAAAGCATGCCAATGCGATTGCTCAATTCCTCAATCGGAAATACCGGATTGTGACGCTTGAAGGAGATGTCGTTAATCCTGGAGGGGCCATGTCCGGTGGAGCTCAGAAAAAATCTGGACAGTCCTTGTTTACCCGGGAGAAAGAGCTCCTGGAACTACGGGAAAAAATCGCTGAATTTCAAACTAAAACTGAGCAAGTGGAGCAAAAAGTTAAGAATTTAAAGGACGAAACTACTAAACAGCAGCAAGAAGTAGAGCAAGTCAACCAAGAAGTATCAGACCTAAAGAATCAGGAATATGAGAATCAGTCAGATAAGCGTGAACAGCAAGTGAAAATGAATCACTTAAATAGTCAGCTTCAGCTATTTGATCAGGATCAGGCTCAGTTTGATCAAGACATGCATCAAGCCGATAATCAGATGAATGAACTTGATAAAGATCTGCAAGTATTAACGCAGAATTTAGAAAAGATTCAAAAGGAAATTGACGATTTAACAGCTGCGAAGGACCGCCAGAAAGTGGACGAAGCTAAATTACAGAGCCGGCGACAAGAACTGCAGATTCAATTGGCAGAACAAGAGTCATCTGTCCAAAACCAGCAGGAAAAAGCCGACCGCTACAACCAGGAATTAGCTTCACTCAAAGCTGAACTTACAGAAAACCGTGAAGAACATAAACGTTTGATGGAAGTCTTTGATTCTAATCAGACTGAAGAAGAAGTCTTGGCCTCCATAGAGGAAACGAAACAGCGAAAGGAAGCTACATCTTCCCTCATTCAGGATAGAAGAAAAGAGAGGAATCAGTACGGACAGGAAATTCAGCAGGCTGAACAATTGTTGAAAGAACAAAAAAGGCGTCAGCAAAACTTCACCCAGGATATTCAGCAAAAAGAAGTGAAAGCTAACCGCTTAGACGTAGAACTTGAGAACCTGCTGAATTATCTGCAAGAGGAATATGTTATTACATTTGAAAAAGCCAAGAATGATTATCCTCCTGTAGAAGATATTGAACAGGCAGCCACAGATGTTAAGTTGATTAAAAGGTCAATTGAAGAACTTGGCACTGTCAATCTTGGTGCGATTGAAGAATATGATCGTATTTTGGAAAGGTACGAATTTCTGAAGGGGCAGCAGGATGACTTGCTGGAAGCTAAGCAGACGCTTCATAGTGTAATTAGTGAAATGGATGGAGAAATGCACCGTCGTTTTGAGGAAACATTTACAAAAATTCGTGCAGAATTTGAAGATGTCTTCAGGGAATTGTTTGGAGGCGGAAGGGCCGATCTGAAATTAACGGACCCTGAAAATATGCTGGAAACAGGTGTGGATATTGTTGCTCAGCCCCCTGGGAAAAAACTTCAGAATCTGAGTCTATTGTCCGGTGGAGAGCGTGCTCTTACTGCGATTGCTCTTCTATTTTCCATTTTGCGGGTGCGTCCAGTACCATTCTGTGTGCTCGATGAAGTAGAAGCAGCACTAGATGAAGCAAATGTGGACCGGTTCGCTCGTTTCCTAAAAGAGTTCAGCACGGATACTCAGTTCATTGTCATTACACACCGCAAAGGGACTATGGAGGAGTCAGACGTTTTATATGGAGTTACAATGCAGGAATCAGGTGTCTCGAAACTAGTTTCGGTTCGTCTGGAAGAAACACCTGAATTACTAGAAGCATAGAAAGGATGAGTTGATGAGTTTTTTTAAGAAATTGAAAGATCGATTTGTAAAAGGGGAAGAAGACCAGCAAGAAAGCACCATACAAGAAGAACCCCAAAATGAATCGCTTGAGGAAGCAGATTCATTTAACCCTTACACTGGGGAAGCCTATAAAGACGGCGAAGTTGTTTACTCCAAAGCAGAAGAAGAAGAAAGGCTGCGAAAAGAAGCTTTAGAGGAATCGGAAGAAAAAAGCCTCGAAGGAGAAACGGAGGAGTATGAAGATAAACTTGATAGACTTTCCGTACCTCCCGAACAAATCGAAGAAGGCTCTATAGCTTCCAAGTTTAAAAAAGGACTGGAAAAAACCAGAACGTCATTCTCAACTAAAATAAATGACTTAGTAGCAAAATACCGTACCGTAGATGAAGATTTCTTCGAGGAATTAGAAGAAATCCTAATTTCAGCTGATGTTGGGGTCAATACAGTTATGGAAATGATTGATGAACTGGAGATGGAAGTGAAAAGGAGAAATATCAAAGACACAAGCCAGGTAAAAGAAGTCATTTCTGAAAAGTTAGTAGAGATCTATTATGGAAACGACGAAGCTGAAGAGGTAGAAGGGCTGAAAGAAAATCCGGATGGCCCTACTGTATATTTATTTGTCGGCGTAAATGGTGTTGGGAAAACTACTACCATCGGTAAGCTTGCTCATCGCCTGAAATCTGAAGGTAAGAAAGTAACCCTTGCTGCCGGCGATACATTTCGGGCGGGTGCTATAGAGCAATTAGACGCCTGGGGAGAGCGAGCAGGAGTCAACGTGATTAAGCACAGTGCAGGCAGTGATCCTGCTGCCGTCATTTATGATGGGATCCAATCAGCCAAGTCCCGTAATGCGGATGTGTTAATTTGTGATACTGCTGGCCGACTTCAAAATAAAGTGAATCTGATGAACGAATTGTCGAAAGTCAAACGGGTCATTGAACGTGAAATTCCAAATGCTCCCCACGAAGTTCTCCTTGTACTCGATGCTACTACAGGACAGAATGCCATGAGCCAGGCGAAGACATTCTCGGAAGCGACCGACGTTTCAGGCATTGTTTTAACTAAACTGGATGGTACAGCAAAGGGTGGAATCGTTTTAGCCATACGAAAAGAACTTTCGATTCCAGTTAAACTAGTGGGGCTGGGTGAAAAAGTAACGGACCTGGAACCATTTGATGCCCATGCGTTTGTTTACGGGTTATTCGCTGATATGGTTGAAGAATTCGATGAGGAAGAAGAGGAAAATCAAGCTTAAACCTTGACAGGGATAGAGTGACTCCGTTAGTATTCTTATGTAAAGGTATTTCACTTAACAAGGAGTGCTTCAAGGATGCTTGAAAAAACGACCCGTGTTAACTATCTATTTGATTTTTATCAATCATTGTTGACTCCGAAACAGAGAAACTATATGGAACTATATTATTTAGAAGACTACTCTTTAGGTGAGATATCAGAAACCTTCGATGTTTCCCGTCAAGCGGTTTATGATAATATTCGCCGAACAGAAACAATGTTGGAAGAATACGAAAAAAAGCTGCTATTATATGAGAAATTCAGCAAGCGTCAGCAAGTCCTTAAGGAGATGGAGGATGAAGTGAAACAAAACGGTCTTCCTCAACATTTTCAAGACTGGTTGACGCAACTACAAGATTTAGAATAGGGGGGTCCCTTCGATGGCATTTGAAGGTTTATCCGACCGTTTGCAGGAAACGATTAAGAAAATTAAAGGCAAAGGGAAGGTAGACGAGCAAGACGTAAAAGAGATGACTCGTGAAGTTCGTCTTGCCCTCCTTGAGGCCGACGTTAACTTTAAAGTAGTTAAAGACTTTGTGAAGCGTGTGCGTGAACGTGCAGTTGGCCAGGAAGTCATGGAAAGCTTGACTCCAGGTCAACAGGTCATTAAGGTAGTCAAGGAAGAATTGACCGACTTAATGGGCGGTGATGAGAGCAAGATCGCCGTTGCTAAGCGTCCGCCTACTGTTATTATGATGGTCGGATTGCAGGGTGCAGGTAAAACCACCACAACTGGTAAACTTGCTAACGTACTGCGTAAAAATCATAACCGTAAACCTCTTCTTGCAGCGGCCGACGTTTATCGGCCAGCAGCTATTCAACAGCTGGAAACCATCGGTAAACAGCTTACAATGCCGGTTCATTCCGAAGGCACTGAGGCAGACCCGGTGGATATAGCCAAGAATGCAATTGAAAAAGCGAAAGAAGACAATCATGATTATGTGATTGTGGATACAGCCGGCCGATTGCACGTTGACGGAGAATTGATGGGAGAATTGCAGAGGATCAAAGAAGCAGTTAATCCAGACGAGATTTTCCTGGTTGTTGATGCTATGACTGGTCAAGATGCCGTAAACGTGGCTCAAAGCTTTGATGATCAGCTTGATATAACAGGCGTTCTTCTGACGAAGTTGGATGGCGATACCCGCGGTGGTGCTGCCCTATCGATTAAAGCGGTAACGGGTAAACCGATTAAATACGCGGGTATGGGAGAAAAGCTCGATCAACTTGAACCTTTCCACCCCGAACGAATGGCTTCACGGATTCTTGGAATGGGTGACATGCTCACCCTGATTGAGAAAGCACAGACACAAGTGGATGAAAAACAGGCAAAAGAACTGGAATCCAAGATGCGTACAGCATCGTTCACGTTTGAAGACTTTCTCGATCAAATGGAGCAAGTAAAAAATATGGGTCCACTGGATGAAATCATTAATATGATTCCAGGCGCTAACAAGATGAAAGGGCTGAAGAATGCTTCATTTGATGATAAACAAATCGTCCACGTAGAGGCAATTATTCAGTCAATGACCAAAAAAGAACGTCAGGATCCATCATTAATGAACGCGAGTCGAAAGAAACGGATTGCCAAGGGTTCTGGCACCTCAGTTTCAGAGATTAACCGACTTTTAAAACAGTTTGAAGAAATGAAGAAAATGATGAAACAAATGAGCAATACTAAAGGGAAAAAAGGCAAGGGAATGAATTTTCCTTTTATGTAATGGAAAAGTCCTTTACACACAATTGAAGATCTGCTAAAATCTTTATCTGTGTGAAACATTTATAGAAATATGGAGGTTGTTAAAAATGGCAGTAAAAATTCGCCTTAAACGTATGGGATCTAAACGTAACCCATTTTACCGTGTAGTAGTTGCAGATTCACGTGCTCCACGTGATGGCCGTATCATTGAACAAATCGGCACATATAACCCAGTAGCTAACCCAATCGAGGTTAAGCTTGACGCTGATAAAGCGATGGACTGGATGTCAAATGGTGCTCAGCCTAGTGACACGGTCCGCAACTTATTCTCAAAAGAAGGCATCATGAAGCAGTTCCACGAAAAGAAAAACAAATAATAAAGTAGTGGTGATATCATGCAAGCCTTGATCGAAACGATTGTTACTCCGCTTGTCGATCAACCAGACTCAGTGAAAGTGGATGTGAAGGAAGAGGAGCACAAAATTGTTTATCATCTTTCCGTTCACCCTGATGACGTTGGAAAAGTGATCGGAAAAAACGGGCGGATTGCAAAAGCGATTCGAACGGTCGTTTACGCGGCCGGTTCTGATTCTGAGAAAAGAATCTATCTGGATATCATGTAAGAATGAAGCGTGGAAAGTTCTCGAATCCAGACTTCGTCCACCAAACTTATATTTCTTTTCATGTAAAAGGGAGAGGGCTAACCTTTCCCTTTTTTACCATTCAGAGACAAACTGAGAAAGGCGGTTCGTGGATGCAGATTCTCCGGAAAATTCCCGTGAAACAAGTCTTAACTGAAACCAGCCGTGAACTCTTAAAAGAGCGCTTTGAAAAGCAATCAAGGCAATTGGACCAGGAGTGCCGGCAATTAGCTTTTGAGCAAAAAAAGCTCGAACGAAAGCCTGGCATGTCTAAACAAGAAGTAGAAAGACGCTTTTCTAAGGAAATTAGCCGAAGAAAAGATCAAATGCGGTGGATTACGGGTCAGCTTTCCCAGCTCGCCATCCTTCCTGAAAATAGTGAATTGGAAACAGATGAAGTGGAAGCCATTCTCACGTTAGAAGAAGGAGATGACTGGAAAACAGCCGTGACGGATCAGCAAATTATCATCAAAGATGGAAAAGTTATACGAGCGAGGTAATGAAATTCATGGAAAAACAAATGTTTAATGTAGGGAAAATAATAAATACACACGGCATTAAAGGTGAAGTGAAGGTACATCGTATCACTGACTTTGATGAACGTTTCCAGCCTGGACAGCTTTTGTATTGGGTAAATGATACGAGTGAACCTGTGTCCCTTGTGGTTCGTTCTCACCGTATTCATAAGGGATATGATCTGGTTGCTTTTGAAGACCATCCATCCATAAATGACGTTGAGGGTTATAAAAATGGTATGTTGATGGTGTCTGAAGAGGAGCAAACAGAGCTTGAGGAGCACGAGTTTTATTTTCGTGAAATTATCGGATGCGTGGTTTATCTCGAATCTGGTGAAGAGATCGGACGTGTAAAAGAAATACTTACTCCTGGGGCTAATGACGTATGGGTTGTTGACAGAAATAGCAATACTGATCTGCTTATTCCGTACATTGAACCCGTGGTCAAGCAAGTGGATCCTTCTCAACAAAAAATTATCATTGATCCAATAGAGGGGCTGCTGGACTAATGCATATTGATATACTAACTTTGTTTCCTGAAATGTTCGAAGGTGTGCTGAATACATCGATTATGAAACGGGCACAGGATCGGGAAGCTTTTTCCTACCAATATGTCAATTTTCGTGAGTTTACAACTAACAAGCATAATAAAGTCGATGATTACCCTTACGGAGGAGGAGCAGGACTGGTGCTGACTCCACAGCCTATTTTTGATGCAGTGGACCATATTAAAGCCCATGTTACTCATAAACCGCGGGTCATTCTAATGTGCCCTCAAGGGGAACCTTTTTCACAAGAAAAGGCTGAAGAATTATCAGAAGAAGAACACCTTGTATTTATTTGCGGTCATTATGAAGGGTATGATGAGCGGATCCGGAAAGAACTCGTAACGGATGAGATATCTATTGGGGATTACGTATTAACCGGTGGAGAGCTTGGGGCAATGGTGGTAATGGATTCTGTAGTCCGCTTGCTTCCTGGTGTGCTTGGAAATGAGCAGTCAGCTCCGGAAGATTCTTTTTCGAACGGCTTACTTGAACATCCTCATTATACACGACCGGCTGAGTTTAGAGGTGAAAAGGTCCCGGAAGTGCTACTTTCAGGAAACCACGCTAAAATTGATGAATGGCGTCATTATCAATCGCTAAGAAGAACGTATGAAAGACGCCCCGATCTGTTAACGAACAGAGAACTATCTGACAAAGAGAAAAATTGGATTAATGAATGGGAAAATTCTTGAGGATTGTTGATGTTTAACAGCTAGTATGGTATATTATACGTTGTGCTTAAACGTTCGGTTTAAGTGGAAAACGATGTTCCGCTGTCTCTTAGAGGGCAAGAGCATTAGTTAAAAAGGAGTGAAATACGATGCAACAACTTATTCATGACATTACAAAAGAACAGCTTCGTACGGATCACCCAAACTTCCGTCCAGGTGACACAGTTAAAGTGCACGTGAAGGTAGTAGAGGGTAGCCGTGAGCGTATTCAGGTATTCGAAGGTGTTGTAATTAAACGTCAGAATGGCGGAATCAGCGAAACATTTACCGTTCGTAAGATTACTTACGGCGTAGGTGTTGAGCGTACATTCCCAGTACATTCTCCACGAGTTGCTAAGATTGAGCGTTCTCGTCGTGGTAAAGTACGTCAAGCACGTCTTTACTATCTACGTAACCTGCGCGGTAAAGCAGCCCGTATTAAAGAAATTATTTAATTTTAGTAGAAAGGAGCTTGCATCTGCCAAGCTCCTTTTTTCTAATCTTTCTAAGGGAGCGGGGATTGATGAAAAAGCAGTGGTTAGAGTGGGTTAAAGCCTTTGCGATAGCAGCAGTTTTAGCAGTAATTGTGCGTGTCTTTCTACTGGCTCCAGTGGTGGTTGAAGGACCGTCCATGCTGAATACTCTTCATAGCGGTGACCATTTAATCGTAAGTAAGATTAATTATACCCTGGGAAACCCTGAAAGGTTTGATGTAGTAGTCTTCCACGCCACAGAAAGAAAAGACTATATCAAAAGAATCATCGGTCTTCCTGGAGACACGGTAAGTTATAGTGATGACCAGTTATACATAAATGGAGAAGCATTCGAAGAACCTTATTTACAGGAGCTTAAAAACGACCTGCCGGAAGGGAAAGATTTGACAAACGATTTCACAATTGATCAATTACCTGGCAGTAATGAAGAAGTTCCAGAGGATGAACTGTTAGTACTTGGTGATAACCGTAACAATTCAACAGACAGTCGGATGCTTGGTACGATTCCTAAAGAGCAGGTAGTAGGCGAAGCCGTCTTTTTATACTGGCCCTTGAATCGTATCAAATTCGTTAATTAGGAGTGATAGCATGACGATACAATGGTACCCGGGACACATGGCTAAAGCAAAAAGGGAAGCATCAGAAAATTTGAAACTAGTTGATTTTGTTATCGAACTGGTTGATGCTCGTGCTCCACTTTCCTCACAAAACCCCATGCTTCAAGGAATATTAGAAGACAAGCCCAAAATGATGGTACTCATGAAAAAAGACTTAGCGGATCCTAAGGTAACAAAAGAGTGGCTGGACCACTTCAAAGAAAACGGGTTTCCTTCGATAGCGATTGAGGCAAACAATAAGCAGGATATCCAGGCAGTTATCAATCTTGGGAAAACTATAGGCAATGAAAAAATTGAAAAATTAAAAGCGAAGGGTGTTCGGCCAAGGCCTTCCAGAGCCATGATACTGGGGATACCCAACGTTGGAAAATCCACTTTGATCAATCGACTTGCAAACAGGAGTATTGCAAAAACCGGTGACAAACCTGGGGTGACTAAGAAACAGCAATGGATTAAAGTGAAAAATGAATTTGATCTGTTGGATACACCTGGGATTTTATGGCCTAAGTTTGAAGAAGAAGAAGTAGGTTACCGTCTTGCTTCGATTGGAACGATCAAAGACCAAATATTGCCCACAGAAGATGTGGCAGCTTATGTGCTGGATTATTTACAAGCCTATTATCCCTCTATGCTTGAAGAACGTTATGGCTTTGAGAGTTATGATGACATTATGACAGCATTTGAATTGATAGGTAAGAAAAGAGGGTGCCTTGAGAGCGGGGGCCGTATTAATTTTGATAAAGTTTCAGATGTTATTCTACAGGATTTACGAAATGGTAAACTGGGTCTTATCAGTTTTGAAAGTCCTGAATAAACAAAACGGAAACGCAACGTGAGTAGACTCACTTTGCGTTTTTTTCATTACAAAGTGAACTAAATTAACCGATGAAGATAATAGCGGAGGTTTTACATACGATGACAGTTAGGACGATTGCACAAATCAAACAACAATTAGAAAACGAGATTTTAAAGAAAGAAGACATGGAGTTGCTGAGAAGCGATAAGCGCAAAGGAGTTCAAAAACTTCTGGCACAATATGAGAAGAGAAAGGCTCAGCAACAAGAGTATAAAGACCAATTTGAGCGGATGAAGTCCTTTGAGTACTCTTGTAAAAAGGAGGGAAGGCGAATAATAGCAGGAATTGATGAAGCTGGTCGTGGTCCTCTGGCAGGTCCAGTAGTAGCAGCTGCCGTTATCTTGCCTGACGATTATTATCTGGAGGGGCTTTATGATTCCAAGAAGATCCCGCTCGCTAAACGCGAAGAGTTTTTTCAATGCTTAAAAGCTGAGGCAGATTTTGGAGTAGGGATTGTATCTAACGATGAAATTGATCAGCATAATATCTATCAAGCTACAAAATTAGCTATGAAGAGGGCGGTTATGGATCTTAAGCAAACGCCTGAGCATCTCCTTATTGACGCGATGTATTTAGAGGAATTAGAAGTTCCCCAGACATACCTGGTTAAAGGTGATCAGCGTAGTGTATCGATCGCAGCAGCAAGTATTATCGCTAAAGTGACAAGAGACCGGATTATGTCCGAATGGCATGCCAATTATCCTATGTACCAGTTTCAGTCCAACCAGGGATATGGAACCAAAGAGCATTTAGAAGCTTTAAAAATACACGGAGTATCTCCACTGCATCGAAAAAGCTTTGCCCCTGTCAGGGAGTGCAGCCGAATATAAAAAGTGAACATCATTGAATTTGATTTCAAGCCTAAGCAAATTAGTTCAGCAACTGGAGGTACGGGCTTCTCTTAAAACCGGGCAGGTTATAAACGGAAAGGTTCTTGAACTTCTTCCACAGAATCGTGCGGTCGTACAGCTAGGAGCTCAACAAGTGAAAGCTCAGTTAGAAGTTTCGCTTACAAAGGGGATAACTTATTTATTTCAGGTGAGTTCAACCGATCAAAAAATTCAGCTGAAAGTAATGTCAGAGTTGGGAGAGACGTACGGAAAGTCGACTGTAAGACAGTTGCTGGATAAGCTAGGGATCAAATCCACGAAAGAAACCCATCTGATTACTAATTAGCTGGTACAGAAAAATATACCTTTCCAAGCTTCCCACCCCAAGCAGGCGTCTGCTTTGTATCAGCGTGCAGAAGACAAAGCAGCTGCACGGGAAATTATAGTGCAGATGTCTCAAAAACAGCTTCCCTTTAAAGCTTCCACTTATAACGCGCTACATACTAAAAAGATGAATAGTGTCACTGAAATCATGAACCAGGTCCATTTAGAGGCTGCTAAAAGTCAATCAGCGGTCGACAGGGCCGCTGTCTCTCTTTTAGCATCTTTAAAAGGAGAAGGCTCCTCTGTAGCTGTGAAGGAACCATCTGTAATAAAGCTGATGACAGAATTGAATATCAACAGCCAGAATTCTTTTCAGTTATTTAAGAAAGCAGAGATTCTCAACTCCAAGGCTTCGTACACCTCCTTTCAAAGTACCTGGAGGGAATGGGCGGGCGTCCACGGGAAAAGTGACGCCAATCAGCTCGCTATTCACTTAGCTAGTCTCGCTAATAAGGCGTTGCCTCCATTTCCAATGCCCATTGAAAAGATGGCTGCCCTGCTTCAGCAGCTATTCCATCAGCAGCTCCCGCTGACAACTCCTGAACAGCAGGCTCTTTATCGCATAACGAACCAGCTAGAAAGTAATTTAGTAAAGCAGACCTCATCTGGAAACGATTCATTAAGTAATAAGCGCACCGCAGCTCTAATCGTAACCAAACAAATAACTGCAGATCTTCAATTTTTACAAGAACGTGAAGTCTTAAAGAGAATAAGCAACCTTCAAACTGAGTAAGAAAATCAAAAACTTTTGCAGGAATTCTTGCGCTCTGCCTCTGCTTTATTGAAAGAAGGTGAATCAGCGGAAAGGCAGAACATTAGGAAGGGACTGATACTTTTGAAACAATGGCAGTCTAAGCAATTGCCTCCAGTTCTTCGCCAGTCCCTGACCGAATGGGTTGGAAGAACGGCTGCTGAACTTTCAAATCTTTCAGAAAAAGAAGCTGTATTTATTAAAATGAAAGCTATACTTGACCTATCAGGCATCCAAAACGAGTCCCAGATAAAAACTGTATCGGCCCAGGAAAAAATGACCGCTCCAGAAAATTCACTTAAATCTTTGTTGTTATCAAGTATGAACGATACGAACAGCAGCATTCGAACAGAAACGGCTAAGAAAATGATACAAATGCTAAATGGGAATGCAGCTGACAGCACACCAGGAAACGAGTCAGAGTGTACAGATGTCTCTTCAGTTTTCAGGAAATATAATAGGCTCCGAGAATGATATCTATTTAGATATGGAAGGAAGAAAAACGACGGAAGGTAACATCGACCCCAATTTTTGTCCCATTGTGTTTATTTTAGATCTGAACAACCTTAAAGAGACAATTATTAACCTAAACATAGTTTCAAGGCGGGTAGGGGTAACTGTGTTTAATAACAATTCATCAATAGAACTTATAGAAACTCATAAAGCTTCCCTGAAAAGTGGACTCGAGCAAATGGGATATGAATTAACCTCACTTTATGTAAAGGATATGAGCAGTGAGCATAATTCTAGTAAAGAGGGCCCTCTCTCCAACCACAAGGAAGGAATTGATCTTCGTATATGAAGAATAAGCGGAAAGAAGCAATCGCTCTCAGTTATCAGTCAGAGAATGAAGAAGCTCCAAAGGTAGTAGCAAAAGGAAGAGGTTATATAGCGGATAATATACTGGAGAAAGCGAAAGACAATAGGGTACCTATTCAAGAAGACTCAACTCTCGTTGAACTATTATCAGAATTAAATATTAATGAACAGATTCCTGAAGAGTTGTATCATGTGGTGGCTGAAGTATTTGCTTTTATTTATAAGACAGATAAGGATTATAGAGACTAAAAATTCAGGTTAGTCTTATAAAAAAATAGATTACAATTACTGGTTTACATAATGATTTATTTGTTAATTTGGCGAATTTTTCGACAGATATCTGCCTTTGTGTGGACAATTGATAGCGTTTTTTTATACAATGTACATGCAGTGAAATTTGATGGGAGGATGAAACATGAACATTCACGAGTATCAAGGTAAAGAAATAATGCGCGATTTTGGCGTTTCTGTACCAAATGGCCATGTAGCTTATACCGTAGATGAGGCTGTTGAAGCAGCTCAGAAACTAGGCAGCGATGTAACCGTTGTAAAAGCACAAATCCATGCAGGCGGCAGAGGTAAAGCCGGTGGAGTTAAAATTGCTAAAAACCTCGATGATGTGCGTACATACGCTGAAGAAATTCTTGGTAAGACGCTTGTGACCCATCAGACTGGGCCGGAAGGAAAAGAAGTAAAGCGCTTACTGATTGAAGAAGGCTGCGATATTCAAAGCGAATATTATGTAGGTTTAGTACTTGACCGTGCCACAAGCAAAATTACGATGATGGCTTCTGAAGAAGGCGGTACAGAAATCGAAGAAGTGGCAGAAAAAACACCTGAAAAAATCTTTAAAGAAGTTATTGACCCTGTGACAGGACTAACACCTTTCCAGGCTCGCAGATTAGCATTTAATATCAACATTCCAAAAGAAGCTTTAGGTAAAGCTGTTAAATTTATGCTCGGACTTTACGATGTCTTTGTAAAGAAAGACTGTTCTGTAGCAGAAATTAATCCGCTTGTTACTACAGGTGATGGCGAGGTACTTGCACTCGATTCTAAATTAAATTTTGATGATAACGCACTGTTCCGTCAGAAAGATGTGGCTGAACTGCGTGATCTTGAAGAAGAAGATCCTAAGGAAGTAGAAGCATCTAAATATGACTTAAGTTATATTGCTCTTGACGGAAATATTGGCTGTATGGTTAACGGAGCAGGTCTTGCGATGGCAACCATGGATACAATCAAACATTATAAAGGCGATCCAGCTAACTTCCTTGATGTTGGGGGCGGTGCCACCACGGAAAAAGTTACGGAAGCATTTAAAATTATCTTGTCCGATGACAATGTAAAAGGTATATACGTGAACATTTTCGGCGGCATTATGAAGTGTGATGTAATTGCTGAAGGTGTTGTAGAGGCAACGAAACAAATCGGCTTGACACTTCCTTTAGTGGTCCGACTGGAAGGTACGAACGTTGAACAAGGCAAGAAAATTCTGGATGAATCCGGATTGAATATTACTTCTGCAGACTCCATGGCGGAAGGCGCTCAAAAAATCGTAGAATTAGTAAAGTAAAGAAAGGCGGGGAAATCAGATGAGTGTATATATTAACAAAGATACAAAAGTTATTGTACAAGGGATTACAGGCTCTACCGCTTTGTTCCATACGAAACAGATGGTGGAGTATGGAACCCAAATCGTCGGAGGAGTAACACCTGGTAAAGGTGGAACAGAAGTAGAAGGAATTCCTGTTTTTAACACAGTCGCAGAAGCCGTAGAAAAAACAGGGGCTAATGCTTCTGTTATTTATGTACCTGCTCCATTTGCCGCTGATGCGATCATGGAAGCAACCGACGCAGAGATGGATTTGGCGATCTGTATCACAGAGCACATCCCGGTCTTGGACATGATTAAAGTGAAGCGATTTATGGAAGGTAAGAAAACTCGCCTTGTCGGTCCAAACTGTCCAGGTGTAATTACTCCAGATGAGTGTAAAATCGGTATTATGCCGGGATATATTCATAATAAAGGTCATGTGGGTGTGGTTTCTCGTTCAGGAACGCTTACCTATGAAGCCGTACACCAACTCTCTGAAGCCGGTATCGGACAGTCTACAGCTGTTGGAATCGGTGGAGATCCGGTAAACGGAACTGATTTTATTGATGTACTCAAAGCTTTCAATGAAGATGATGATACAGAAGCAGTTATCATGATCGGTGAAATCGGAGGTACAGCAGAAGAAGAGGCAGCTGAATGGGTGAAAGCAAATATGAATAAACCTGTGGTTGGCTTTATCGGCGGACGTACAGCTCCTCCTGGAAAACGCATGGGTCACGCTGGTGCTATTATTTCTGGAGGCAAAGGGACAGCTGACGAAAAGATCCGCGTAATGAATGAATGCGGCATCCAAGTAGCTGAAACACCTTCGGTTATGGGTGATACCCTGATTAATGTTCTTAAGGATCAAGGTTTACTGGAAAAGTGTAAAACGGTTTAATAGGATGACTTCTTCATAGAGTAGATGCTTAACATGAGTGGATTTAAAAATTCTGCTCGTATGTCTTCCTGCCTTAACCATTCGTAATTAAAGAAAAACATGATTAAGAACCGTGTCTCTAAAGGCACGGTTCTATTATATGAAAAGAGGTTTGATATGCAATTAGTAAGAGAAAACTTAATACGTCTTCATCACTCGCCTCAAGTCACCAGGCCCCTTCTTAGAAAGATGCTTCAATTAGATCCTCAGCTTAATTTCCCTTTCACATCCTCTCCTGAACAGCTTTCCCGACGGTTATCAATTCCGATTTCTAGAGCTGCAACTATTCTCCAACATATTCATGACACTAATATAATGAGGAAACTCGACAATAACTTACAAAAATATGATTGTATCACTATAATGGACGACCTGTATCCCCCACTTTTGAAGGCCACTCCAGACTCTCCATTCGTACTTTATATGACAGGTAATACCCAACTTTTGACGAACTCTTTAGCTTTGAGTGTCGTGGGGACACGTACACCCTCCTCTTATTCTCTTCCAGCTATGAAATCGATTCTTATGCCCCTCATTCACTTTGGTTTTACTTTAGTCAGTGGGATGGCAAAAGGAATTGACCAATATGCTCATCATCTCGCAATTCGTAACAATGGAACAACAATTGCGGTCCTGGGGTCTGGTTTTCATCATATCTATCCCACAAATGACATAGCTTTGTATCAATACTTATCAGAAAAGCAGCTGGTTATCAGCGAATATCCACCGGATCGAAAGCCTGAAAGATATCATTTTCCTGAAAGAAACCGAATTATTTCGGGCTTGACTGGCGGGACGTTTGTTGTAGAAGCACGCTTGAAAAGCGGCTCTCTTATTACTGTAGACCAGGCTTTAGAGCAAGGAAGAGACGTATATGCAATGCCAGGGCTTGCAGGTAAGGCTACTAGTGAGGGCTGTCATAAAATGATTAATCAAGGGGCTAAACTTGTACACAGCTATAAAGATATTCTTGAAGACTGGTTAGAAAAAATTTGAAAAATTGGATTTAAAGGTGTTACATTCAAGGTCAGTTGATAGTATTTTTTCTAAAACGAGGGAAAGGTATGTTTGACAAACGGTTTCATTGTATTTAATAATAGGGAAGATTTAAGTTATGTAAAGAAGATAGAGAAAACACCTCTATGGGAGGAACCGATATGGCAGATTATCTTGTAATCGTCGAATCACCTGCGAAAGCAAAAACGATCGAACGATACCTAGGAAAGAAATATAAAGTCAAAGCATCCCTCGGGCATGTGCGTGACTTGCCTAAAAGTCAGATGGGTGTAGATGTTGACAATGAATTTGAACCCAAATATATAACTATCCGCGGGAAGGGCCCTGTTTTAAAGGATTTAAAAACCGCAGCAAAGAAAGCTAAAAAAGTATATCTCGCTGCCGACCCTGATAGAGAAGGCGAGGCTATTGCCTGGCATTTAGCTCACAGTCTTGATATTGATGAAGGTTCTGAATGCAGAGTTGTTTTTAATGAAATTACAAAGGAAGCTATTAAAGATTCTTTTAAGCAGCCCAGGACGATTAATTCACACTTAGTAGACGCCCAGCAAGCCCGACGAATATTGGACCGTCTTGTGGGTTATAACATCAGTCCTATTCTATGGAAAAAAGTAAAAAAAGGTTTAAGTGCAGGCCGTGTTCAATCAGTAGCAGTTAAGATTATCGTTGATCGTGAAAACGAAATAAAAAAATTCGTCCCAGAAGAGTATTGGACAATTGAAGCGGATTTCTTAAAAGATAAAGAGAAGTTCGAAGGTTCATTCTATGGTGTTGATGGTAAGAAGCAGGATTTGAAGACTGAAGAAGATGTCAATACAATTCAACAGCGCTTAAACGGCAAAGATTTCTCTGTAGAAAAGGTAAATAAAAGAGAAAGAAAGCGTAACCCTTCTTTACCATTCACCACTTCATCCCTCCAACAGGAAGCAGCGCGTAAGTTGAATTTCCGGGCGAAAAAGACGATGATGATTGCTCAGCAGCTTTATGAAGGAATTGATTTGGGCGGGAAGCAAGGTACCACTGGTTTAATCACTTATATGCGTACCGACTCCACTCGCTTATCAGATTCTGCAAAAGAAGACGCCAAACAATATATAGAGAATAACTTCGGAAGTGAGTACTTAGGTTCCAGCAAGAAGGCCAAGAAACAAGAAGGTGCGCAAGATGCACACGAGGCCATCCGCCCTACAGGAGCTGATCGCGACCCGAAGGCTATGAAGAGTATTCTTTCAAGAGATCAGTATCGATTATATAAATTGGTGTGGGACCGCTTTGTTGCCAGCCAAATGGCACCAGCCGTTTTAGACACAATGACTGTTCACTTATATAACCAGGGAGTCGAGTTCCGTGCTACAGGTTCTGAAGTGAAGTTCAAAGGATTTATGAAAGTGTATATTGAAGGCAGAGATGATAATAAAAAGGAAAAAGATAAATTGCTTCCTCATTTAGAGGAAGGAATGACCGTAAAAGCAGAAGAGATCACACCGAATCAGCACTTTACTCAGCCGCCTCCAAGGTACACGGAAGCTCGATTGGTTAAAACGCTAGAAGAACTAGGGATTGGACGTCCATCCACTTACGCTCCAACACTCGATACCATTCAGCGCCGAGGGTATGTAGCACTGGATAACAAGCGGTTCGTGCCCACTGAACTGGGAGAGATTGTTCTTGAGCAGCTGATCGAATACTTCCCAGAGATTATTGACCTTGATTTCACAAAAGAAATGGAAGATGACCTGGATGCAATTGAAGTCGGGAAAGAAGACTGGGTATCCATTATCGGCGACTTTTATAAAGACTTTCAGCCTCGCTTGGAAAAAGCGGAAAAAGAGATGGAAGAGATAGAAATCAAAGATGAGCCTGCAGGCATTGACTGCGAGAATTGCGGCCATGAGATGGTTTATAAGATGGGACGGTATGGAAAATTCCTAGCCTGTTCCAACTTCCCGGAATGCCGCAATACGAAGCCGATTCTTAAAAAGATCGGAGTCACATGTCCGAAATGCCAAAAAGGTGATGTTGTAGAAAGAAAGAGCAAGAAAAACCGCAAGTTCTACGGCTGCGACCGCTACCCGGATTGTGAGTTCATTTCCTGGGATAAACCAATCAGCCGCCCTTGTCCTAAATGTGAATCTCTTCTCGTTGAAAAGCGTGCGAAAAAAGGAACTCAGATTACATGTACCAATTGTGATTATAAAGAAGAGCCACAATCATAGCCGGTGGTTATAAAAGAGAGAGTCTATGACTATCATGATAGTCATAGACTCTTTTCATTTTCGCTCAAATCTCCACAATATTTAAGGTAAGCTCGCCCGAATGCTGAAGTTGGGAAAATGTTTCCTTTCCGTGGGCAGGTGGTAAGCTTCTTCATTCTTGAATTGACACACTACTTCTGGAAAGCTATAATTACGATTTGGTAAGGATATTTACTTGACAGGTAAATGATTCCACTTCTTCCCTGTTTTTTTCCATAAAGAGTTATTTTTTTCAATTCAGTTGGAAACAATTCAGAATTTTGTTACATTTTTATTAATATCATTGTGATTACGATTCCAAGTGTGATAAAATTTAAACGCCTTTGTGAGGTGAACTATGGAAGATTTTCAAACATATAAGCAGATGTATCTCGAGTACTTACAGATAGAAAAAAATGCCTCACCACTAACGGTGGAGAATTATTCTATTGATATGGATGAATTCGCAAGCTTTTTGCAAGTGGAACAATTGAAACTTGTAGACTGCGACTATTCATCTATACGAATATATTTATCACAACTTCATGCAAATCTTCTTTCTAGAAGAACGGTATCTAGAAAAATATCTAGCTTGAGAAGTTTTTTTCGGTTTCTTGAGCGGGAACAAATTGTCACACAAAACCCTTTTCTAAATGTTTCACTCCCTAAGGAAGCTAATCCTATTCCTGATTTTTTCTATCAGGAGGAATTGAAACATTTGTTTACGGTAAGCGATAAGAAAAGTCCTCTGGGACAGCGTAATCAAGCACTAATTGAATTATTATATGGTACTGGCATTCGAGTGAGCGAGGCGACCCGTATCGAACTATATGATATTGATTTTTCTCTATCTACTTTACTTGTGCATGGAAAAGGAAGAAAGGAAAGGTATGTGCCTTTTGGACAATTTGCCAGTCAGGCCATGAAGTCTTATATAGAAGATGGAAGAAGGGAACTTCAGCATAAGAACTCTAATCCTACCCCTGTACTGTTTTTGAATTCTAAAGGAGGGCCTTTAACGGCTCGAGGCATTCGGATGATTCTCAATAAGATGGTGGAAGATGCTGCGTTAACCGTGGATATTCATCCCCATAAACTGAGACATTCATTTGCTACTCATATGCTGAACGAAGGAGCCGATCTCCGTTCAGTACAGGAATTGCTTGGACATGAGCACTTATCTTCAACCCAGATTTATACCCATGTAACAAAAGATCGTTTGCGGCATGTTTATATGAACAGCCATCCAAGAGCAAATAAATGAGGTGAGAATATGGAACAACAATTTCACGCAACCACGATATTTGCTGTCCAGCATAATGGTCAGTGTGCGATGAGTGGAGATGGGCAAGTAACGCTTGGGAATCAGGTAGTCATGAAGCATAAAGCTCGAAAAGTAAGGCGCCTTTATAATGATCAAGTATTAGCAGGCTTTGCAGGATCTGTAGCAGATGCTTTTACCTTGTTTGAGAAATTCGAAGGAAAGCTAGAAAGCTTTGATGGCAACTTAGCAAGAGCCTCTGTGGAGCTTGCTAAGGAATGGCGCAGTGATCGAGTTTTAAGAAAGCTTGAGGCCATGCTTATTGTCATGGATCGAAATCATATGTTTCTTGTTTCCGGGACTGGGGAAGTTATAGAACCGGATGATGGAATTCTGGCTATTGGATCCGGTGGTAATTTTGCTTTAAGTGCAGGTCGTGCCCTGAAGCGTTATTCACCTGATCAATCAGCTGAACAAATCGCTCAAGCTGCACTAGAAATAGCTGGAGAAATTTGTGTGTTTACAAATGATCAAATTATACTGGAAGTTCTCAAATAAGGGGGACCTAGAAGATGTCGTTGAATTTAACTCCTAAACAAATCGTAGAAAAGCTCGATCAATATATTATAGGGCAGAATAGCGCCAAAAAATCGGTTGCTATCGCGCTTAGAAATCGATTCCGTCGTATGCAGCTCACTGGTGATATCCGTGATGAGATTGTACCTAAAAATATTCTTATGATGGGCCCTACCGGAGTCGGAAAAACAGAAATTGCACGCAGATTAGCCAAATTGGTAGGAGCGCCTTTTGTGAAAGTAGAGGCCACGAAGTTTACTGAAGTCGGCTATGTAGGACGCGACGTTGAATCAATGGTTCGAGATCTTGTTGAAATGGCTGTTCGAATGGTTAAAGAAGAAAAAATGGAAGAAGTGAAGGAAAGGGCCGAAGAACAAGCCAATAAGCGGCTTGTAAAACTCCTTGTTCCATCAAGGAAAAAGCAGCAGAATAACTTCAAAAATCCTCTGGAGATGTTCTTTAATCAGGGCAATCAGCAGGAAAGTGAACCTCAGCCGGATCAGGATGAAAAAGAAATTGAAACGAAACGGAGCCGTATTCGGCAGCAGTTGGATTTGGGTGAACTTGAAGACCGTATGGTCACTATTGAAGTGGAAGAATCACAATCATCTATGTTTGACATGATGCAAGGATCAGGAATGGAACAAATGGGGATGAACATGCAGGATGCATTTAGTCAATTCATGCCTAAAAAAACCAAAAAAAGAAAGCTCCCCGTTTCTGAAGCACGCAAAGTCCTTGCTCAGGAAGAAGCGAGTAAACTTGTGGATATGGATGAGGTAGGTCAGGAAGCCGTAAACAAAGTCGAACAGTCTGGTATGATTTTTATTGATGAAATCGATAAGGTTGCTGCAAAAGGGGACAATCAGGCTAATGTTTCCCGAGAAGGTGTTCAGCGTGATATTCTTCCGATTGTAGAAGGCTCGACAATTGTGACCAAATATGGTGCCGTTTCGACGGATCACATTTTATTTATAGCTGCTGGGGCTTTCCATATGGCTAAACCTTCAGATCTAATTCCTGAACTGCAAGGAAGATTTCCGATTCGTGTTGAACTTAATAAGCTCAACGTGGAAGACTTTAGAAATATCTTAGTGGAACCTTCCAATGCTTTATTGAAACAATATAAGGCTTTATTGGAAATTGAAGGTATAAAGGTGGAATTTTCTGACGATGCTATTACTAGACTCGCAGAAATTGCCCACGAAGTGAATCAGGAAACAGACAACATTGGTGCGAGACGGCTGCATACCATTCTGGAAAAGCTGTTGGAAGACTTATCATTTGAAGCACCAGATGTAACATTGGAAACCATTGAAATCACACCACAATATGTGGACAGTAAATTGTCCTCTATTGTAAAAAATAAAGATCTTAGCCGATTCATTTTATAGAAATACCATAAGGAGGAATAACAGATGAAATTATTAGACCGTGCCAGAAGAATTAATGCTATGCTGCAGAAAACTACAGGAAAATCGGTGGATTTTAATGATATGTCCGCTACGATGAGGGATGTTATCGAAGCAAATACTTTTGTATTAAGCCGCCGAGGTAAACTTCTAGGGTTTGCCATTAATCAAGAAATTGAAAATGAACGTATGAAGACGATGCTTACTGAGCGTCAGTTTCCCCAGGAATATACTCAGAACTTATTTAATATCCAGGAAACAACTCCTGATATTGATATCGATAGTGAATATACCGCGTTTCCAGTTGAGAACCGTGAATTATTCGAGCAAGGATTGACTACCATTGTTCCAATTATTGGTGGGGGACAGCGCTTAGGTACGTTGATTCTCAGCCGGATTAACAGAAGTTTTAATGATGATGATCTACTGCTTGCGGAATATGGAGCAACTGTTGTCGGCATGGAAATCCTTCATGAAAAAACAGAGGAGATTGAACAGGAAGCTCGCAGTAAAGCTGTTGTGCAAATGGCGATTAGTTCTTTATCCTATAGTGAGCTCGAGGCTATTGAGCATATTTTTGAAGAACTTGAAGGAAACGAAGGACTGCTTGTCGCTAGCAAAATAGCAGATCGAGTAGGAATTACACGTTCAGTAATTGTTAATGCCTTGCGTAAGTTAGAAAGTGCTGGAGTTATTGAATCTCGTTCCCTAGGAATGAAAGGTACGTATATTAAAGTGTTAAACAATAATTTCTTAGTAGAGCTTCAAAAGCTTCGCACAAGTTAAATATAAAGATCCGCTGCTTTTTTAAAAAGCAGCGGTTTTTTATGGTTAAAAAGGATAATTTAGGTTATATATCCACTTAAATCATATTTTTATAAAATTTATTTAAATCTAATGTATTTACCGAACGAACTGTGTAATAATGTTCATTATAATAGAAATTTCGACAAAAACCATTAAAAACCATTAAACCAGGCTTATAAGCCTGGTTATATAGTTCTATTTATACCTATATTTCAAAAAATACTGCTGTACTACATAGACAGAAGTATACATACTTTTTTACAATTAGGTTTGTGAACCTAGAAACATGTCGAATTGAGGTGATTACGCTGAAGTTATTTAATGACACTTTTAACACCCTGGAAAAATCATTGAACTACGCTTCTGAAAAGAATCGTGCAATTTCTAGCAATATATCTAATATAGATACTCCTGGATATAAAGCTAAAAATGTTGTTTTCAAAGATCATCTGAACCGCGCTACCGCTTCTCTTTCAACTAAGAAAACCAATCAGAAACATATTGATTTTCAAAACAGAGAAGCCGTCTCCTACAAAACAACCACAAACAATAGTACTACATATAACCACAATGGAAATAATGTCGATATTGATAAAGAAATGAGCAGCTTGGCTAAAAATCAGATTTATTATCAAGCTCTAGCGGATCGGATGAGTTCTAAGTTCAGAAGCATGGAATCCGTTATTAAAGGAGGAAATTAGCCGTGGGTATATTTGATGCAATGAATGCAAGCGCCAGTGGTTTGACAGCCCAGCGGCTAAGAATGGACGTGGCTTCCTCAAATGTCGCAAATGCAAATTCAACAAGAGCCTCACTCAATGCTCAAGGAGAGTGGGAGCCATACCGCAGAAAAATGGTTGTATTTGGACCAAAAGACCAGAGCTTTAAATCTCACCTCGAAGCTGCCTTTCGATTATCAATTCAATCAGGGAACAGCCAGGGCGTGAAAGCTGCGAAAATTACGGAAGATGAGACACCTTTTAAACAAGTGTACAATCCTGACCATCCCGACTCTAATCCAGAAGGGTATGTCCAGACTCCTAACGTGGACCCTTTACAAGAGATGGTGGACATGATGAGTGCCACACGTTCTTATGAAGCTAATGTCACTTCTCTTAATGCCTCTAAAAGTATGCTGATGAAAGCTCTGGAAATAGGAAGATAATTAAAAGGAGAGATTAAATGCCAAACTTGAATACTACAATTGGGTCACCATCAGTCCAATTCAATACTATGTCACCTCGTATCAGGTCAAACAATTCTCCGGCAGAGGCTCAAGCCAAATTTGCTGATCAATTAAAAAATGCGATCGATAAAGTAAATCAAACACAAATCGAATCGGATGAGAAAACAAAAGCCATGGCCAGCGGTGAGATTGATAATTTACATGAAATGATGATTACTTCACAGAAAGCAAGCATCACTATGCAGACGTCGATAGAAGTGAGAAATAAAGTAGTAGAAGCATATAAAGAAATTATGCGAATGCAAGTATGACAGATCTTACATAAGTTGTTAAATCATTCGCAGAGAACGTGCTTTTTTTGGGGGCAGTTATGAAAGAAAAACTATTAAAGTACAAAAGTCATAGTACTTCCTTTTGGAAAGAAAGAAGCAAGGGTCAAAAGGTGGCCTTGATAGGCGGTGTAGGAGCTGTCCTTTTAATTATAGCCATAGTAAGCATCTTTGCATCAAGCTCAAAAATGGTCCCTCTTTACAAGGATTTAACGATCCAGGAAATTGGCCAGATTAAAACAGAACTGGATACCAGAGGAGTACCATACGAATTAGAGGAAAGTGGTACCTCGATCCTAGTCCCAGAACCTCAGGCAGAGACATTGCTTGTGGATTTAGCTGCGGCAGGGCTTCCTAGCAGCGGTTCGATTGATTATGGATTTTTTAGTGATAATACGTCATGGGGAATGACGGATAATGAGTTTAATATGATCAAGCTGGACGCAATGCAAAGTGAGCTTGCTAATATGATGAAGGGCATCGGAGGCATTCAAGATGCAAAAGTTATGATCAATATTCCGGAAGAAGAAGTATTTGCATCAGAGACAGAGCAAGCAGCATCTGCCTCGATCGTGCTGACAGTTCAACCCGGCTATCAGATGGAAAACAGCCAGATAGAAGCACTCTACAATCTCGCCTCTAAGTCGGTTCCCAACTTGTCTAACGATAATATCGTAATCATGGATCAAAACTTTAAGTATTTTGATTTAAAAAATTCAAATTCATCTGGAAGTCAGGATGCTTATACATATCAGCAGAATGTAAAAAAGGATATCGAAAGGGACATCAAACAGGATGTACAACGGATGCTAGGCAGGATGATCGGCCAGCAGAAAGTGATCGCAACGGTTACGGCTGATATCGATTTTACAAAAGAAAATCGTGTGGAAGAGCTGGTAGAGCCAGTTGACTCTGAAACGATGGAGGGGCTACCGGTAAGCATAGAACGGATTGAAGAAACTTATGAAGGCGGAATTCCTGAAGGAGGAGTCCCGGGAGCAGGGGAGGAAGATGTAGCTAACTACCCTGCTGATGCTGAAGATTCTAACGGAGATTATGAAATGAATCGTGAAACGATCAATAATGAATTTAATCGGATTAAGAGAAATATAGAGGAGAGCCCCTTTAAAGTAAGGGACCTTGGAATTCAGGTAGCCATTGATCGTACAAAAGGTGCTGATGAAGAAGGAACAGTTGAACTCTTATCTGCTGAAGAGCAGCAAACCGTTGAGGAAAGCGTACAGTCGATCCTTAATTCAATAATTACTACATCGATCAATGAAAATTATGGTGAAGTAAATCCAGAGGAAAAAATATCAATCGTATTCCAAGAATTTAATGACCAGCCTGATTCTTCTCAAACAACTCCAGGCATTCCAATGTGGATGTATGCAATCGGGGCTGTTCTTGCGGCTATTATTGTGGTACTTATTGTTATGCTCCTGAGAAAAAGAAAGCAAGAGGAAGAAGAAGAAAATTATGAAGAAACTTTAGAAGAGGAAATACCTCCTTTTGTTCCAGGCATTGAAGAAAAGGTGACTGCTTCTACTCAACAAAGAGAACAATTAGAAAAAATGGCAAAAGAAAAGCCGGAAGAATTTGCAAAACTATTGCGATCGTGGATTGCTGAAGATTAAGGAGGTTCATAAATGGCCTTGAAAAAGTCAGAGTTATCAGGAAAGCAAAAAGCTGCTGTCCTTTTAATCTCTTTAGGACCTGTTGTAGCCGCACAGGTATACAAACATTTAAACGAAGAAGAAATAGAACAATTAACACTCGAAATCTCTTCTGTTCAAAAAGTAAATTCAAAAGAGAAAGAAGAAATACTCGATCAATTCCACCAGATAGCTTTGGCACAGGATTATATTTCGCAGGGAGGGGTTGGCTATGCCAAAACCATTCTTGAAAAAGCTCTGGGAGAAGAGGAAGCTTCGAATATTATTGGACGCTTAACATCTTCTCTTCAAGTGAAACCATTTGATTTTGCGAGAAATGCTGAGCCTACTCAAATTTTGAATTTTATACAAAATGAACATCCTCAAACAATTGCACTTGTATTATCTTACTTGGATGCGGCCCAGTCCGGACAGATTCTTTCAGAACTTCCGCAGGAGCTTCAGGCCGATGTTGCACGCCGGATTGCTACGATGGAATCAACTTCACCTGAAATTATCAACCAGGTAGAGAAGGTACTCGAAAAGAAACTTTCAGCCACAATGACACATGACTATACAGAAACTGGAGGCATTCAAGCAGTAGTAGAAGTGCTAAATGGAGTGGATCGCAGCACTGAGCGAACAATATTAGACTCATTAGAAATTCAGGATCCGGAACTAGCCGAGGAGATTAAGAAACGTATGTTTGTTTTCGAGGATATCGTCACTCTTGATAATCGAGCAATTCAAAGAGTTATAAGAGAAGTTGAAAACGAAGACCTGCGCTTATCATTGAAGATTTCAAGTGATGAGGTTAAGAATCTAGTATTTTCCAATATGTCCCAGCGAATGGCTGATACATTTGAAGAAGAGATGGAAGTGATGGGGCCTGTACGTTTGCGCGATGTGGAAGAGGCTCAAACCAGAGTTGTCGCTACCATTAGGCGTTTGGAAGATGTTGGCGAGATTGTGGTTGCACGCGGCGGAGGTGACGACATTATTGTCTAGAGTCAACGAAAATTCTCATCGTATTATCCAAATTAAGCCTTTGGAAAAGCTAGCGCCTGACGATTCGATGGAACAAATTCATTCTGATGAACACGAGCTGGCTCAGCAAAAAAAAGAGCAAGCTGAAAAAATATTAGCAGATTCAAGGGAAAAGGTTTCACAAATGATGCAGGAAGCAGAAAATAAAATCCGGGCAGATAAGAAAGCCTGGGAGGAAGAACGAATCCAATTGGTACAAGCCGCAGAAAAGAAAGGTTACGAAGCCGGTGTAACTCAGGGATATCATGACTACACTGAAAAGCTGGAGAAAGCAAATCATATTATTATGCAAGCAAATCAGTCTTATCACTCCATTGTAGAATCAAGTGAAGAAACGATTGTGGAACTTGCTCTGCGTGCGGCTGAAAAAATATTAAACTGCCATTTGTTAGACCAGCCGGAGTCTTTTTCACATCTTGTTAAGAAAGTAGTTAAGGAAGTACAGGACCAGCCCGAAATAGCCATCTATGTCCATCCTGATCAATACAGTTATTTACAGTCCCGGACAGAAGAATTACAGCGAATGACAAGTTTGAAAACAAACCTATCGATCTATGTAAAAGATGACATGGAGCCATTCTCTTGTGTTCTAGAATCCCCATTCGGACGTATCGAGGCGGGAATCGACAGTCAACTGAAAGAACTACGAGAGAAAGTTTTCCAGGTAGTCCATGAGGCGGTTCCGCATGAATAAGGAGACTTATTTACAAGTCATTGATCGGGCAGATACCTTTAAACGATATGGACGCATTCATCGGGTAGTAGGTTTGATGGTGGAATCGAAAGGACCGGAAGCTTCGATCGGAGATTTGTGTTACATTCATTCAAATTCTGATCGAAATCGGTCCATTGCTGCAGAAGTGGTCGGGTTCAACCAGGAAAATATTCTTCTGATGCCTTATAAAGAAATGCGTGATATTAGTCCAGGGAGTTTAGTGGAAGCGACAGGTGAACCGATGAAAGTCAAGGCTGGATTAGGGTTAATTGGGAAGGTTCTGGATGCAACCGGGCAGCCGCTGGACGGTGGTTCGCTTCCCAAAGGCTTAACCATGTACCCCACTGACCAAGCGCCGCCTAATCCATTATCCAGACCTACTATTAAGGAGCCGATCCAAGTAGGGGTCCGTGCGATTGATTCTTTGTTAACGGTTGGAAAAGGACAGCGTATAGGTATATTTGCCGGGAGTGGTGTGGGTAAAAGTACTTTGATGGGAATGATCTCGAGAAACAGTTCCGCCGATTTAAACGTCATAGCACTAATTGGTGAGCGGGGAAGAGAAGTGAGGGAATTCATTGAAAATGATTTAGGGGAAGAAGGGCTGAAGCGTTCCATCGTAATCGTTGCTACATCTGATCAGCCCGCTCTAATGAGAACCAAAGGAGCATACACAGCAACTGCGATAAGCGAGTACTTTAGAGATCTTGGGTATAACGTCAATCTAATGATGGACTCTGTCACACGCTTTGCCATGGCTCAACGTGAAATCGGACTTGCTGCGGGAGAGCCCCCCACCACCAAAGGTTACACTCCTTCCGTGTTTGCTTTATTGCCTAAGCTCCTCGAAAGAACCGGAACGAGCAGTAAAGGAACCATTACAGCTTTTTATACAGTGCTTGTTGATGGTGACGATATGAATGAGCCGGTGTCCGACACTGTACGAGGTATACTTGATGGGCACTTTGTACTGGATCGCAGTCTGGCAGAACAAGGACAGTTTCCAGCTATAAATATTTTAAGATCAATCAGCCGCGTCATGAAGCAGATTACATCAAATGAGCATAAACAATCAGCCGAAAAACTTCGTGCTCTGCTGGCGAAATACGAGGAAAACAGTGAATTGATTCAAATAGGAGCTTATAAAAAAGGCAGCAGTAAAGAGATTGATCAGGCGATTCATTATCACCCTTCCATTATTAAATTTCTGAAGCAAGGCGTACATGAACCGTCAAGCTTTGAAGGATCCCAGGATTTGCTACAACAGTTATTTACATAGGAGTGAGAATTGTATGGCTCGTTTGCATGCTTTTAATAAAATTAAGGATTTAAGAGACCGGGAGAGAACAAAACAAGAAAAGCATCATCAATCTCAAGTAGAGGCATTTGAGAAAAAGGCAACCCAATTGTATGAGGCACTGAAAGAAAAAGAACAAGCCGAGCAATTATTCCACGAAACCCTTTCAGAAAGAACTGTTCAAGCTATAACTTTTATTCAACACCAACAATACATAGAACGCTTAGAAGAAAGAATTGAGTTGCTGCAGCCGGAAGTTCAACACGCACGACAGGCTATGTATCACTCTCAGGAAAAATTAACAGACGCCTATGTAGAAGTGAAAAAATTTGAGAAGCTCATTGAACGAAAGCAGACAAAGCACCAACAATGGCTTAAAAGTGAAGAAAATAAACAAATGGATGACTTGTCCATGAGACAATTTTTAAGCTTCCAGGATCGGTGATGGCATGGCAAAAAAGCAAAAAATGGAAAAGGAGCAAGGAAGTAGACTTCAATGGTTCTTCTTTGTGGTAGTCATTCCCGCAGTATTTGCAATTTCCTTAGCTTGGATTGTTTTATCTCTTTTAGGTGTAAATGTTACAGAACAAGCTGGCAAGTATGTAAGTACGGTGCCTGGTCTAACCCAGAGTGCTTCTAAACCCGCGGAAGAAAAAAGCACATTAAATAATAATGAACTTCAGGCTTCTCTTGACTCAAGGGATGAAACGATTGAACAGCTTGAAGAAGAACTCAGCACCAAACAGGCAGAGGTAGATGAACTTAAACAAAATGTAGCTAAGTTAGAGGCTGATGTAAAGGCTGCTCAAGAAGAAAAAGTAGAGCCCCCTGAGAATGAGAAAGTAATGGACATGGCAGCTTCCTTTCAAGAAATGGACCCAGAAGAAGCCGCGCCCATTGTCGAGAACATGAGCCAGGAGCTGGCCGTAAAGGTTCTTGAAAATATATCAAGCGGAGAAAGAGGGCAGATCTTTGGGCAAATGAATCCAGAAACAGCCGCAGGTATCGCCGGCGAAATCATAGACTAATCAGAAAATGAACCGGCTGTTTACTTGAAAGGAGGTGAAAACAATCAATCTTGTCCATCAATTGTTTACCACTGCAGGTTCCCGCAGTTCGCTTCTGTTGAATCCCCATGCAGAAGGTACGAGTACAGGAAGATCATTTCAGGATCTTTTATCCACCCTTCAAGAGAATATGGAAAGTGTAAGTATTTCTGCCAAGGAAGATAATAGTTCAATAGATGAAGTGTTTCAAAAGCTTCGTATTCAATTGAATGATTTCCTGGAGAAAGTTAAGTCCTACCACAAGGAAACAGAGCGAGAGCGTGGACAAGAATTAGAACAGGTAGTTGATATCCAGAACCAGCTTGAAGCTGCTGAGGATATACCTTCAGGCTTACAAATATTAATAAGTACCGAATCCGTACTGAAAAAGCTTCAAGAATCGCTTGTTTCGGGGGATGAAGAAGGGACTATTACAAAAGAAGATGTGAAAGACCAAAAGGTATTGGAATTACTGCAAACCATGGATGGAGCCATACATTCAATGCAAAAGTTACGTGAAGGCACTGTAGAGCAGAAGGTGAAAATAGCGGAGAATGTCCATTCCTTTACAGGGCTGGTTACTTCCCATCAGGTACAATCAAAAACAAGCAAAGCTAATTATAACTTTGAGAAGGAAGAGTTAAAACTCCAGAATTTATGGAGTAAGTTCCAGCAAAACATCCATACTCTCGAAAACAATAATAGGAAAGCTCAGACGCTTGGTTATTCATCTAAAGTTTTAATCCTTAAAGATGTTATTCAATCGATATCCGAGTTATCCTATCAGGTCCCGAAAGAAAAATGGACATCCATGCTTAATAAGCTTTCAGAGCAAGGAACAGAGTTCGAAAATAAGCTATTTAAAGACCTGTGGCAGATGTATCGTAACAGACAAACTGTTCCACCTGGATATCAACACTTGTCACCGATAAATGGAAAAGAATTCGGGAAGTGGATTTCTCAGTATATAGAAAAGCATCAGGACAATAGAGGGATATCTGCACCTTCTCTTCAGACCATGCCGATGTCAAAAGTGGAACAACACTTTATCCAGCTCTATCAGAATCAGTCTTCATCTGCTTTTCCCAACCAGCTTATTAAGGAAATGGAACGTATTCTTCAGTCCAGTAGGTGGTTTACAAGCAAGCCGGTCAGTATGGAAATGCAGTTAAAGCTTAAACCTCAAAATCTTGGGGAGATGACCATAAAGCTTGCGCAGATCAATGGTGAACTAACCGTGAAGATTGTCGCTAGCAGTCAAGTAGCGAAAGATATGCTGGAAAGTAATATGAGTCAGTTACGTCATATGTTCTCTCCCCAGCAGGTAGTAATTGAAAAGAATGAAGGGTTAACTGACCAGCAGTCTTTCCAGTCGTTTAAAGAAGAAGATGGGCACGAAGAACAACAAGAAAAACAATCGACTCAAATGAATTCGGAAAGTGAAGAGCAGTCTGAGGAGGAAGTTTCTTTTTACGAAATTTTAATGAATGAGAAAGTATAGGTGATGAGATGAATACGATTGATTCGTCCTACTATTTAAAGAATCAACCAGCTAAAGGAAGCACAAACACCTCGCTTGGAAAAGATGATTTCCTAAAGATATTAATGGCACAAATTCAGAATCAGAATCCTCTGGACCCTATGAAGGATAAAGAGTTTATATCCCAGATGACTCAGTTCTCAAATTTAGAACAAATGACAAATATGTCCCAGTCCATGCAGCAGTTCCTAGACACTCAAAGCTTACCTCCGCTGGTCCAGTACAGCAGTTTGATAGGTAAGGAGGTCACTTACCCAGTGATTAATGAAGAAACGGGTGCTGAGGAGCGGATAGAAAAAGGAGTAGTGGCATCTGTCAGTCAAAAAGATGGAAGCACATCACTGGAGTTGAACTCAGGCCATAAACTCCCTGTCAACCAAATTACATCTGTCAGTGAAACAGGTGAAGAAAGTTTCGGTGAATAAAATGAATCCCCGCATTCATCAATTACACCAGCCGCTGCAGGCACCACAGAGGAAAAAAACGGAGTCGAAAACGGAGAGCTCATTTCAAAAGGTTTTGAATGAAGTTCAGACGTTAAAGATTAGTAAACATGCAGAAAAGCGGTTGAAAGAACGCAATATAGAAATTGATCAGAACAAATGGAAAGAGATTTCAAATAAGATGGCTGAAGCTAAATCCAAAGGTGTTACAGACAGTTTAGTTATTACTAATCAGGCAGCTATAGTAGTCAGTAATAAAAACAACACCGTAGTTACAGCGCTTGGAAGAGAAGAAGCATCATCTCAAATATTTACAAACATTAATGGAACCATTGTCTTGGAAGACTAGGCTGGACCCTTAAGGGAGGCCGTATAAACCGCTGACTGATGGAAGCGGCTAATTTAATTAAAAACGAGAGGAATGTTGCACCATGCTACGTTCAATGTATGCCGGTATTTCCGGAATGAAAGGCTTTCAAACACAGTTAGATACGATAGGAAATAATATTGCCAATGTAAATACGTACGGATATAAAAAAGGGCGCGTTACATTTCAGGATATGATGAGTCAAACGATGACAGGAGCCCAAGGACCAACTGAAGGAGCAAACGGCAATTCAAGAGGAGGCTTGAACCCCTCTCAAGTAGGGCTTGGCTCTCAAACAGGATCCATTGATACGATCTATACTCAAGGCAACCGCCAGACAACGAATCGCCCATTGGATTTGTCTCTTGAAGGAGATGGAATGTTTATGCTTGCCGAAGGTGGAACGGATGATATTGATACTGACGGGAAAGCATTTGACCTTGATAACGTGAATACGAGCTTTACTCGAGCAGGGAATTTCTATTTGGATTCTGAAGGGGCAATCGTTAACAATGAAGGAAAATACTTAGTTGGAGAGCCTTATACCTTAAACGAGAATGGCCTAAATACTGCTCAGAACAATGCTGGAATGATTACCATTCCGGAAAATGCCCAAAGTTTTAGTATCCAGCCGGACGGAGCTGTAAGTTATGTAGATGCTGATGGTACTCCTAAAGTAGCTGGTCAAATTAGACTGGCAAATTTCGCTAACCCGAGCGGACTTGAAAAAATCGGTGGTAATTCCTATCGTTATACCACTAACGCAGGTGAACCTATTGAGGATTTAAGAGACCTGGCGGTTGCAGGAGAAGATGGGACAGGTCAAATGGTCGCGGGGGCTCTTGAGATGTCCAATGTGGACTTAGCTGAATCCTTTACTGAAATGATTACAGCACAGAGAGGGTTTCAGGCTAACACAAGGATTATTACAACATCAGATGAAATACTTCAAGAACTTGTCAACTTGAAACGATAATCGGAGAGGGGGGCGGGGAGGCTGACTGTAAAGCTTCCCCGATCATTATGATAGCTTTAACGAAATTAAACGGAGATTCGTTTACATTCAATGCGATTTACATAGAGCAAATCCAATCCAATCCGGACACTATGATTACTACTACTCAAGGGAAAAAGCTTCTCGTTAAAGAGACGGAAGAACTGGTAGTTAAAAAAATTAAAAAATTTTATAGAGAAGTAGGACTTTTTAGAATAGCTGGACAAGCAGGTGATGAAGATTAAAAATCGAGTCTTTAAGACGATGATTATTGTTTTCAGTGCACTCACCCTTATCGGTGCAGCGATCCTCATTATTGTAATGAACTTAAACGGTACAGAGGAAGCAAGCGGAAAAAGATCCATTGATGAAATGCGGGAATCTTCGATGCTGACAGAAGATATTACAACGGATTTAATAAATGGAGACTTTGTCCGCATTCGCTTTCGTATTGTCACAGACAGCAAGAGGTCTTTAGAGGAGTTGCAAAAACGGGATTTCCAAATGCAAAACATTTTAATTAAAGAACTTGCAGTCATGGATTTGAAATCGTTTCAATCGGGTCTCGGAGAACTTGAAGAGCAGTTAAAGATAAAATTGAATGAAGTAATGAGTCAGGGAACAGTTACTGACGTCTATACGGTAGACAAAGTTCTTCAATAGTTAAGAAAGAGGTAAGGGGGTGAGCATATGGCAGAAGAGGTTCTTTCTCAGAATGAAATAGATTCCTTGTTATCCGCATTATCAACGGGTGAAATGAATGCTGAAGAACTAAAGAATGAAGAAAAAGAAAGAAAAGTTCGATCTTATGATTTTAAAAGAGCACTGCGGTTTTCCAAAGACCAAATTAGAAGTCTTTCACGAATACACGAAAATTTCTGTAGACTGCTCACTACTTATTTTTCAGCCCAGCTGCGCACGTATGTAAATATTGAAATCGCTTCAGTGGATCAGCTTCCTTATGAAGAATTTATTCGATCTATTCCAACGATGACTATTTTGAATATTTTCAGTGTATCTCCATTAGAGGGAAGAATACTGCTGGAAACCAACCCTAATGTAGCGTATGCCATGATGGACCGAGTGCTGGGAGGCAGAGGAAGCAGTGTAAGCAAAGTGGATAACTTAACAGAAATCGAAACAACTATTATGTCTCATTTATTCGAGAAAGCCCTCTATAACTATCAAGAAGCCTGGGGTTCTATTGTGGAGATTGATCCGTTACTCGAGGAATTTGAAGTAAACCCTCAATTTCTACAAATGGTCTCGCCCAATGAAACTGTGGTAGTCGTTACCTTGAATACAACCATTGGGGAATCAAGCGGGATGATTAATATTTGTATCCCTCATGTAGTGTTAGAACCGATCATTCCGAAGCTTTCTGTGCATTATTGGATGCAAAAGCAGCAGCCGAAAGATAAAGATCCTGATGAATATGAAGCTTTAGCGAAAACCATCAAAGGGGCAGAAGTCGATATAAAAGCACTGCTCGGAGAGTCCAACATATCTATTCAGCAGTTTTTAGGGTTAAAAGAAAATGATGTTATTCGACTGAGTCAGCAAATTGACAGACCTATGACATTAAAAGTAGACGATGAACAAAAGTTTCACGTACAGCCGGGAATGATTAAAAACCATCTTGCTGTGCAAGTGTTAGAAGATTATCGAGAGGAGGCCGAAAAATAATGAGTGATGATATGTTATCTCAAGATGAAATAGATGCCCTTCTGAACGAGAGTACAGGGGAAGATCTTAATCGTAGTTTATCTCCTAGTAAGGATTCGGCAGACGAATTATCTAATCTTGAAGAAGATGCACTGGGTGAGATTGGAAATATATCTTTTGGGAGTGCCGCTACAGCTCTATCTTCCTTATTAAATCAGAAAGTGCAAATTACAACACCAAAAATTACAGTTGTAAACCGTAACCGCCTGCCTAATGAATTTCCCAAACCATACGTTGCCGTAGGCGTTACTTATACGGATGGATTTTCAGGCGAAAACGTTTTAATTATTAATACGAAAGATGCGGCTATTATCGCGGATCTTATGTTAGGCGGAGATGGCAGCTCTCCTGATGAACAATTAAATGAAATTTATTTAAGTGCTGTTCAGGAAGCTATGAATCAGATGATGGGATCTGCAGCAACCAGCATGTCGACTATATTTAATAAAAAAGTGGATATCTCTCCTCCTTCCATTGATGTTTTACATCTTGAAGAAGATCGCGGGACTGAACAGATTCCAGACGATGAAACACTAGTGAAAGTTTCTTTTCAGCTTAAAGTGGGAATTTTAATCGATTCCAATATTATGCAGCTGCTTCCTGGTGGTTTTGCCAGAGAACTAGTAGACCAGCTTATGAATCCTGAGGAAAGCGAGCCAGTACAGGTCCCTCCTGAAAAGTCCGCAGTTTTAGAAGGGAAAAATCATTCAAATACAGCTGCCCGTAAAATCGAAGAAGTTCAACAGGGTTCAAGTAAATCATCCTACCAGAAGAATGATGAACCTCAGTATGTGGGAGGGCCCACAGGGCAAAGTGTTAACGAAGCCAATATCCAGTCGGCTCAATTTCAAAACTTTGAATCTGTACAGTTGAATAATAGTGAACAGAGAAACTTAGATATGCTGATGGACATTCCATTAAAGGTTACCGTGGAATTGGGACGTACGAAACGTACGATAAAAGAAATTTTAGAAATTTCAGCAGGGTCTGTCGTGGAGCTTGATAAGTTAGCAGGGGAACCGGTAGATATTCTCGTAAATGAAAAGTTAATGGCCAAGGGAGAAGTTGTTGTAATCGATGAAAACTTCGGTGTTCGGGTTACTGATATTCTAAGCCCTAAAGACCGATTAAGTAAATTACGTTAATCAAGGAGGATGTAAGATGGCAGAACGAATAATGATTGTAGATGATGCGGCTTTTATGAGAATGATGGTGAAAGATATTCTCACAAAAAATGGTTATGAAATTGCAGCTGAAGCCGAAGATGGAAAAAAAGCGGTGGAATTATATAAAGAAAAGGAACCCGATCTCGTAACTATGGACATCACCATGCCTGAAATGGACGGGATTACAGCTCTGAAGGAAATAAAACAGTACAACCCGAATGCTAAAGTAATTATGTGTTCTGCCATGGGGCAGCAGGCGATGGTTGTCGATGCTATTCAAGCAGGGGCAAAGGATTTCATTGTTAAACCTTTTCAGGCTGACCGTGTGATTGAAGCTATACAAAAAGCCTTAAGTTAAAGAGGATTGATTATGAAACTAACAACTAGATCGACAGCTTTACTTATCGCTTTATTTATTATTTGTCTCGGCAGTGCAGAGTTCGTTCAAGCGGCACCCTCTGCTGCTGAGTGTTTAGAAAACCCTCAGCTCGAGGGATGTCCTTCTTCTGACTCGTCAGAAGATTCTGAGGCTCCCACTGGAAACGAGCAATCCCAATTGCAAGAAACTGAAGGTTCCTTACTTTGGAATATCGTGAAATTAATATTTGTTCTATTGCTGGTGTTAGTTCTCATATATGGACTATTGAAATTTTTTAATTCTAAGAATAAAGTATTCAATCAGAATCGAACAATGGAAAACCTCGGAGGAATGAATCTTGCTCCGAACCGGTCCATACAGGCGGTGCGTATTGGCGAACAGGTATTTATCCTTGGGGTCGGGGAATCAGTAGAAATAATCACCGAGATCACAGATCCATCTACTAAAAACGCTTTGGTCCAAAGGGATAAACATCAAGGAATGGAACAAGTCATTCCATTTGATAAATGGCTCGGCAAATGGAAAAAGGAAAAAAGGACGGATAAAGGTACTCCAACGGTACAGTTTCAACAGTTATTCGAGAAACAACTGAAAGATATGAAAGTAAAGAGAAAGAATGCTTCAAAGCAGCAGCAGGAGGGCAGAGATCATGAATGAATTCATCGACATATTCTCTGGCTCAAATCCTGAAGATATATCTACTTCCGTCAAATTGCTGCTCTTGTTAACAGTCTTGTCCCTTGCTCCTGGAATTCTGATTCTGATGACAAGTTTTACAAGGATCCTAATCGTACTTTCTTTTGTAAGGACTTCGCTTGCGACTCAGCAAATGCCGCCCAATCAAGTTTTAGTGGGGATTGCTCTTTTTTTAACATTCTTCATAATGACGCCTACCTTCCAGGAAGTAAACAATCAAGCGTTAACACCTTTGTTTAACGAAGAAATTACATTGGATGAGGCTTATGAAGAAGCAAGTATTCCTATGAAAGAGTTCATGGGGAAACATACGAGGCAGAAGGACTTAGCACTATTTATGAATTATTCAGATATGGAGCCGCCGGAAACTATTCAGGACGTTCCACTAACCACACTTGTGCCGGCTTTTGCAATCAGCGAACTTAAAACAGCTTTTCAAATGGGGTTCATGATATTTGTTCCTTTTCTTGTTATTGATATGGCTGTAGCAAGTGTACTCATGTCCATGGGAATGATGATGCTGCCGCCAGTAATGATTTCACTTCCTTTTAAAATTTTATTATTTGTTTTAGTTGATGGATGGTTCTTAATAACAAAATCCTTATTGGAAGGGTTTTAGGAGGGAGGTCAATTGAATGAACGATCAAATGGTCATTTCATTTGCTAAAGAAGGCATTTATACCGTCTTATTAATTACTGGTCCTTTGCTGATTTTAGCTTTGGCGGTCGGCCTCCTCGTCAGTATTTTTCAGGCAACAACACAAATACAGGAGCAAACGCTTGCTTTCATTCCTAAAATTGTGGCGGTGATGGTAGGGTTAATATTCTTTGGTCCCTGGATGCTGACAAATATGGTGGAGTTTGCTGCCAGTATATTCAGTAACTTAAATATGTTAGTAGGTTAGCTATGCTGGACTCGATTAATTTAGCGGGCCTTCCCGCATTTTTATTAATATTCATTCGAGTGACTTCATTTTTTGTCACACTTCCGCTCTTTTCCTATCGAAATGTCCCGAATCAGCATAAAGTTGCGTTCAGTTTCTTCATTGCTTTACTTATGTATTTTTCCCTTTCTGTTCCTGAGCTTACCGTTGATGAGGAATATTTTTTGCTTATATTCAAAGAAGCAGCAGTTGGAATTGCAGTTGGTTTATTAGCCTATATTGTACTTGCAGCGATTCAAATTGCAGGAGGCTTTATTGATTTTCAGATGGGATTTGCGATTGCTAATGTTATAGACCCACAAACAGGAGCTCAAAGTCCTTTAATAGGGCAATACTTCAATATTATTACACTGTTGTTTATCTTGGCCGTTGATGGACATCACCTGATGATTGAAGGCGTGTTTTACAGTTACTCACTTATTTCAATTGATCAATTGCTGCCGCTTCAGGACGAAGCATGGATCCAATATGTAATAGAAACTTTCAACCAGATGTTTGTAATTGCTTTTTTAATGGCTGCGCCTATTGTAGGATGCTTGTTCCTTGTGGACATTGCTCTTGGAATTATTGCCCGGACGGTACCCCAGTTAAACGTCTTCGTAGTTGGTTTACCACTTAAAATATTCATAGCTCTCTCTGTTCTAGTGATTGCAATGACTTTTTATATGATACTGATTAGACAATTATTCGAAACCATGCTTAAGACCATGCGTGGGTTAATGCAAATATTCGGAGGCTAGCTGCACATGCACTACTTACATTTAGACCTACAGTTCTTTGCTGCAGATGAAAAAACAGAAAAAGCTACACCTAAGAAGAGGCAGGATAGCCGTAAAAAAGGACAGGTTCCCAAAAGTCAGGATGTAAATACCGGCTTTCTTCTATTAATGGTATTTGGGGTTCTCTTCTTATTAGGCGGACACATGAAATCAACGATGACAGGAATGTATGAACATGCGTTTCAAGAATACGTTTATTGGGATGTAACTGAAATGCAAGTTCATACGATTTTTGTAGAAATGACTTGGGAGATTAGTAAAGTCATTGCCCCCGTTATGGGGGTGGCTATTGTAGCGGGTATTGCATCCAACCTTTTGCAGGTAGGAATTATGTTCACCGGTGAACCATTAAAAGTAGATTTAAAAAAGCTGGATCCTATTCAGGGAGCAAAAAAGATATTTTCAGCACGTGCTCTCGTCGAATTGGTAAAGTCATTGCTGAAAATTGCTATGGTGGGTTCGATTACGTTTGCAGTTATCTGGATTAATAAGGATGAAATGATGCTGATGTCCCAAAAATCAGTACAGGCAGCCCTTGCTTTTTTTGGAAACACTACCATTTTAATGGGGCTTGCTTCTGCACTCGCCCTGCTTATTCTCTCAGTCATTGATTATACATACCAGCGTTACGACCATGAAAAGAACATTCGAATGTCAAAGAAAGACATTAAAGATGAACATAAGAACATGGAAGGGGATCCGCAGATTAAAGCAAAAATTAAAGAGAAGCAGCGGCAAATGTCTGCTTTTCGTATGATGAGTGAAGTTCCGGACGCTGATGTAGTGATCACGAATCCCACTCATTATGCTATTGCTGTAAAGTACAGTGAGGATCAGGGCGATGCCCCTTACGTTGTAGCAAAAGGGGTTGATTTTATCGCTTTAAAGATTAAAGAAGTAGCTAAAGCGAACGACGTGGTTACTGTTGAAAACCGGCCCCTGGCAAGAGCTTTATATCAAAACTCGGAAATTGATCAACCTATCGATGAGCAATTCTATAAGGCAGTAGCAGAAATTCTGGCTTACGTTTATCAATTGGAGAAAAAAATCTAAAGTAAAGGAGGACCCCCGATGTCAGCAAGAGATTTATCTGTTTTATTAGGTGTGATTTTGATCATTGTCATGCTTGTTATCCCACTCCCAGGGTGGCTCCTTAGCTTTTTTATTCTAATTAATATAACACTTGCTCTGATTGTCATTCTAGTTTCAATGAACATGGAAGAAGCCCTTCAATTTGCTGTCTTTCCGACTCTATTGTTATTGCTGACATTATTTCGGCTTGGATTGAACGTTTCTACAACCCGCTCTATCCTATCCGAAGCGGAAGCGGGAGGTGTGATTGCTGCCTTTGGTACTTTCGTTATTGGAGGAAATCCATTGGTTGGGTTTGTTGTATTTATCATCCTGGTTATTATTCAATTTCTTGTGATCACAAAAGGGGCAGAGCGTGTATCAGAAGTAGCCGCGCGATTTACCTTAGATGCTATGCCCGGGAAGCAGATGAGTATAGATGCTGATTTGAATGCCGGAATGATCAATGAGCACCAGGCTAAAGAGCGCAGGGAAAAAATTGAAAATGAATCCGATTTCTACGGAGCGATGGACGGTGCAAGTAAGTTTGTTAAAGGAGATGCTATAGCCGGTATTATCATTGTGCTTATTAATATAATATTCGGTTTAATAATAGGAATGGTCCAGATGGGCATGTCCTTCACTGAAGCCATTGATACTTATATGCGATTAACCGTAGGGGATGGTCTTGTCAGCCAAATACCTGCCTTGCTCATATCTACGGCCACCGGAATTGTAGTAACACGGGTAGCTTCCCAGGGTAATTTAAGTACTGATGTAACCAGTCAGCTGCTTAGATACCCAAAGCTGCTTTACATAGCTGCTGGAACCATCTTTCTATTAGGTTTAACTCCGATTCCATTCTTCCTTACAACACTTATAGCTTCCGTATTAGGATTTGGAGCTTATTGGCTATCTAGAGAAGTTGAAGAACCTGCAGAAGACGAGCCCGAAGAGCTGGATGAAACGGAAAGTGATCAGATGAAATCGCCCGAAAATGTGATTAACTTAATCAGTATGGATCCGATTGAGTTTGAATTTGGTTACGCGCTCATTCCCATCGCCGATTCAAATCAGGGAGGGGATTTATTAGACCGCATTGTCATGATTAGGAGGCAGTTGGCCATTGAATTAGGAATTGTTATACCAGTTGTAAGAATCCGGGACAATATCCAGCTGCACCCCAACGAATACCGGCTGAAAATTAAAGGAAACGAGGAAGCCAGTGGGGAACTTATGCTTGATCATTATTTAGCTATGAGCCCAGGAGACGACGATGACGAGTTGGACGGAATCCAAACGCAGGAACCTGCCTTTGGTTTACCTGCCAAATGGATTACCGAAGATCAGAAAGATGATGCTGAATTATCTGGTTATACCGTCGTTGATCCCCCATCCGTGGTATCGACTCATATTACTGAGGTAATTAAGCAGCATGCCCATTCCCTTCTTGGCCGTCAAGAAACACAACAGCTAATTGACCATTTGAAAGCATCTTATCCAATTCTGGTTGCCGAAGTTACACCTGAGCCTTTATCGGTGGGCGAGGTCCAAAAGGTCCTTGCAAAGCTTCTACGTGAGAATGTTTCCATCAATAACTTACCTGTGATTTTCGAAACGCTTGCTGACTTTGGCAGAATGACCTCTGATACGGAGCTGCTTGCTGAATATGCAAGACAGTCATTAGCAGCCCAGCTCACCCGTCAATATATGAAAGCAGACAAAAGTGTCAAAGTCATCACCGTATCCGGCAAGGTAGAGAAAATCATTGCAGATAATATTCAGCAGACAGAACATGGCAGTTATCTAGCGCTGGATCCAGAAAGTCAGCAATCCATTATTAGTGCTGTTGCCGCTCAAGTTGAACAAGTTTCACTCCAGGAAGAAACGGCTATTTTATTGTGCTCGCCAGCTGTCCGTATGTACATAAAACAACTGCTGGAAAGGTTCTTACCTCAAGTAGTTGTGCTGTCATATAACGAATTAGAGCCTACTGTCGAAGTACAAAGTGTAGGAGTGGTGAATGTCGCATGAAGGTAAAAAAGTTTCAGGCACCAACTATGCCGGAAGTCATGAAAAAGGTAAAAGGTGAATTAGGATCAGAAGCGGTGATTTTGAATACCAAAACGCTTAAAGCAAGAGGACTATTCAGAAGGTTTAAAAAGGATCTTATTGAAGTTATTGCAGCGATAGATTCTTCTGTATCTACTCAGGAAAAAGTGCATGCTTCAAAAAGTTCGCAAACATTGAATTCTGAGAAATCGGAAGCACCTCCGAATGAAGCAATCATAAACGAGCTGAAGCAGCTTCGCTCAATGATTGAATCAAAAAATAATCACTTACCAGTTCGGGAAGAATACGAAGCCGGGTATAAACATTTAATAGCGCAAGAACTAGAACCCGAGATTGCTGCACGTATTGTAAAAGAATTCGATTATAAACAAAGGGCAGGGGATGCAGGTTACCAGGGTGGAATGCAGCATTTATTAACTGAAGAGATTACAAACTGGCTAAAACCTCTCCCTTTTGGCCATAAACAATTCAGAAAGACATTTGTGCATTTAGTAGGACCTACTGGAGTTGGAAAAACCACTACCGCTGCTAAATTGGCAGCAGAAGCTGTATTAAATCAAAAGTTAAATGTAGCTTTTATTACCACAGATACTTACCGGATTGGGGCTATTGATCAGTTGAGAACCTATGCGGAAATACTGAACGTGCCGCTTGAAGTTGCTTACAATCTCAAAGACTATGAACAAGCAAGAGAGAAGTATAAAAATTTTGATCTTGTAATAGTAGATACAGCCGGACGTAATTATCGCCAGGCTTCTTATGTAGAAGAGTTAAACCAGCTGCTGCAATTTGATGATGATTCCGAAACTTTTTTAGTTCTATCGCTAACAAGCAAGTATCGTGATATGAAAGACATTTATGAAAAGTTTCGCCTTATTCGCATCAGTAAGATTATTTTTACAAAAGGAGACGAAACTTCTACTTATGGAAGTGGGATAAATTTACTGGTCCACCACAAGATTGGTGTTGCTTACTTAACTAACGGACAAAACGTTCCGGATGACATCGAAGAAGCTTCACCTGGCTATCTTGCAAAGAAGATTACAGAGGGGTATGAGCATGCTTGATCAAGCTGAACAGTTACGAAAGCGTATAGCGGGCAGCCGAGTTAAGGAAAGCAAACATACCATTGCCATTGCCAGTGGCAGCGAAGGAGTAGGAAAATCAAACTTCACCCTTAATTTTGCGATTAAACTTATGCAACAGAATAAACGCGTATTAATCTTTGATTTAAATAATGGTAAGGGAACCATCGACCGATTGTTAGAAGTTCCTCCTTTATTTACACTTTCTCATCTTTTTTCTGATGGAAAAACAATATGGGATATTGTGGAACAAGGACCTATATCCTTGTCATACCTCGCCGGAGGTCCAGGGGTTAAAGAGGCTTTTGAGCTTGATGAGTTTAAATTGGAATACTTTCAATCCCAGTTTGAAGAATTAAATAATTCTTATGATTACATTCTTTTTAATATGGGATCAGAAGGTAAAGAGAATCAAATAAAATTTATGACGGCTGCTGATGAAGTTTTTATTGTAACCACACCAGCCCCAAGATCAATCACAAGTGCATACGCTCTTATTAAAAATCTGTTAACAAAGGAAGTAGAGTTTCCGATTTCCATACTCTTTAATCGTTCATCGTCGGAAAGAATAAGTGATGAATCCCGCTTTCGTCTTCAGGAAGTTATTCAGCGTTTCTTACAAGCTGAAGTCCATTATTTAGGATCCGTTCCTGAAGATCGTACAGTTATCCGTTCAGTTATACAGAGGAAGCCTTTTACGATTCAGTATCCTAAGTGTCCGGCAAGTAAAGCTCTCAGTAATATTGTTTATAACTATGTAAATTTTTCCGAAAAGAACATTCATTATCATCGTGAATTTTCGTTTAAATTGAGGGAGATTATTTCCAAAGAAACAAGACTATGAAAATTGTAAAAGTTATGGTGGTGGATGATTCTGCATTTATGTGAGCTCTTCTTTCCGATATTTAAAATAAGGATGATCAAGGGTTGTGTTGTATTTGGGATGAACGCTATTAGTAAATCCGATTTAGCCGATAAAGTTACTCCTTTATCAGAAATTGGTTCGAGTATAATAACGCTCTTAGATCGGAGAGGGGGAAGATAAATGAATAATCCATACTTAGAGGTGTTTATAGATGAAAGTAAAGAGCACCTGCAATCAGTTAATGATCATCTTTTATTATTAGAAGAAAACCCTGAAGATCTTTCTATCGTAATTGAAATTTTTAGATCTGCCCATACACTCAAGGGAATGTCAGCAACCATGGGGTATAAGGACCTTTCAAACTTAACACATCAGATGGAAAATGTTCTAGATGGAATACGAAATAAGCAAATTAAGGTTGATGCTGCCATGTTTGATGTCGTATTCGACTCAGTGGATGAATTAGAAGCGATGGTCATGGATATAGCTGATGGAGGAACTGGTAACCGTAACGTTGAACAAGTCTTAAAAATGCTTGAAAGTTTTGAAATAGGAGAAAAATCCATAACTTCTAACTTAGAACCTGCCCAGCAGTCGCATACTTCCTTAGGTGTTTCTATTGACGCATTTACAAGGACGGTTCTAGAGCATTCTAAAGAACAAGGTCAGCAAAACTATCGAATTGAAGTCACTTTAAGAGATGATTGTCTATTAAAAGCTGCCCGTGTTTATATGGTTTTTGAGACTCTGGAGCAGATGGGAGAAGTTATTCTTTCTATCCCCTCTGTGGATCGGTTGGAAAACGAGGAATTCGAACAAAGTTTTATAGTGCTATTGGTTACAACTTCCACCATTGAAGAAGTAGAAAATAAGATACATAAAGTATCGGAAATTGAGAAAGTTACGGCAGCTGAATTCCTGCTTGAACCCTCCTCGACCGACTCATCATCCTCGGAAGAAACTTCTTGCTTAGAAACTGTAAATGAAGCAGCGTCTGAAGGAAGAATAGAATCAGAGACTTTAGTGGATTCAAGTCAAAAGCAGCCTGGAAATAAAACGATTCGTGTAAACATAGATCGTTTGGATGATCTAATGAACTTGTTCGAGGAACTTGTAATTGATAGAGGAAGACTGGAACGACTCTCAAGTGAATTGAATCACGCTGAGCTTCATGAAACGGTTGAAAGCATGACAAGGATTTCAGAGAATTTGCAAAGTATTATTCTGAATATGAGGATGGTGCCGATCGAACAAGTTTTCAACCGGTTCCGTCGCATGGTTCGGCAACTTGCCAGAGCCCTAAGTAAACAAGTTGATTTACATATAGTTGGGGCTGATACTGAACTTGATCGAACAGTTATAGACGAAATTGGAGATCCGCTTGTTCATTTAATTCGCAATGCTCTCGATCATGGAATTGAAAGGCCGGCGGAAAGGGAAAATAAAGGAAAAGATCCTTCAGGAAAACTGGAGTTAAAAGCTTACCATAGCGGCAATCACATATTTGTAGAAATAGCTGATGATGGTGCAGGAATTAACAGAGATAAAGTGATTCGTAAAGCGGTAAGTCAAGATATAGTTACAGAGCAACAAGCCTTGAATATGACCGAGGAACAGGTGTTTGAATTAATAATGACAAGTGGTTTTTCGACCGCCGACACGCTTTCTGATGTTTCCGGCCGTGGGGTGGGACTTGACGTGGTAAGAAATACGATCGAATCGCTTGGAGGCACCATTACCATAGATTCAGAGATTGACCGCGGCAGTACATTTTCTGTCCAACTCCCTCATAGCTGTCATCCTAGTAGAAGTGCAAGAAGAGAAATTTGCGATCCCTCTTAGCTCGATATTGAGACAGCTATTGTTAAGAAAGAAGAGGTGATGTTTTTTCATAGAAAACAAGTTATCGATTTCAGAGGGAAAGTAGTCCCGCTCGTCTTGTAGAAAGACGTGTGAGAAATACTTTCTTCAGAGGAAAAGCCTGAATTACTTTCCCTGATTATTTGATGAGTGGATCTATTAAATGGAACTTGTACGCTGCTATTTTTGGATGCTTTTTCTGTTTCTTACCCTTATGTAAAATATATGGAAAATCTCTATTGTACGAGGTGGATAGGTTTTTCTTTTTTGCTTCTTATAGCATAAGAGGACCAGCGAGCTGTTTGAAAGCCGGACAACGAGAACTTAGGTTTGATTCTACCTCTGTCAATTTCCATGCAGAAGTAAAAGGAGGCTAACACTGAGAAGAGCCTTCTGATATATACACACATTTTAAAATAAATAATGAGATACAGAAAATGAAATTAATATAAAAACGAGCTTGGAGGGTTATAATGGCAAACTGTTCATCTCCTCAAGAAGAAAAGTTATGGGAACTATGGACAACTAGTAAAGATGGGGAAGCTGCTAATCAATTAGTGCAGCTTTATGATTACCTAGTAAGCTACCATGTGCAGAGAATATCTGCCCACTTACCCAAAAGCGTAAGTAAGGACGACGTTAGAAGCTTAGGCATGCTCGGATTATTTGATGCACTGAAGAAGTTCGACACATCAAGAGATTTAAAGTTTGATACATATGCTTCCTTCAGAATCCGCGGTTCTATTATGGATGGTCTTAGAAAAGAAGACTGGCTGCCGCGCTCTGTTCGGGATCGGGCAAAAAAGATTGAGCAGATGACTGAAAAGCTGGAGCAGCGTCTTCAGCGGCCGGCTACTTCAGCAGAAATCGGAAAAGAATTAAATATGACAGCAGCAGAGGTAGAAGAAACGGTTAAGGATTCGTTATACGCTAATGTGCTTTCAATGGAAGAAAGACCGAAAGAAGGGGGAGAGGAACATAAAGAAGGGATCGGTTACTCTATCCCCGATGAACAGACAATGACTCCCTCGGCTTCAATGATTCAAGGAGAGAACTATCAGGAGCTGGCGATTCAAATTCAACAGCTTAACGAGAAAGAACAGTTGGTGATAAGTCTATTTTACAATGAGGAACTTACGCTGACGGAAATAGGCGAAGTGCTTAACTTAACTACATCTCGAATTTCTCAGATTCATGCAAAGGCTATATTTAAGCTGAAATCCGCATTAAGGTATTTAATGGAAATTTAAGCGCGGGAAAAATGTGTGAATAATTAAAATAATGGTCTTTCAGGATAAAATGGTAGCTTACATAGAAATGTCAGATTTTCAACCGGCAGAAATCCGTGTAGAGGAACGTCTTCTTCTATTGAAAAAGACTATATTAAATCTCAGTGTTGACTTTACAGATAAGCTCCCGATACTGGAAGTTAGTTAGGTCCCTTACGTAAAATGGATAAGGGTTGGTGGGGGAATAACTCGTCTTGTTTCATCACCCAGACACTCGAGACATAAGCCGTTCATCAACGGCTGGAAAAACCACCAGCCTTTTGATGCTCGGCTTATGCTGGTCGAGTCTAACGGGGCGATTCCATATTTGAACACTTTCCTATGGCCTTACACGACGTAGGGTCGATCGACCCTGCATCGTGCAGGGCCGGAAAGCGAATCGTCTCCCGCAGGACCTTCACTGTAACCTGGTATCTCGAAACTGATTCTTACAATATACGGCCCGATAGCTTAAGAAAGATTTTTATGAAAAATCAACCATAATGTTTAACGGAGCCTTGAATAAAGTCATATACCGTTTGGGTTCATGGAAACAACCCTGGAGAGTCATTTTTCAAACAGGTTCTACTTCAGCCTATTTGCTGCTTGCAGTAAAGCCTATTTAATGGAAAGGACGGATCAGCCGTCTTTTCTTACCGGTCAGCTGAAACGAATAGAGTTTATTACAGTGCTTCACGAATAATCAAAACAAACGACAGGGTATTAACAGACTGATCGTGTATAGCAGGTGAAAATCAAGATGACCACGTTCTTATTAGTCGTCAGTTTTATATTTGATGGTGTATTAATATTGGCCTTTATCACTCTATCTATCAGAGTGAAAAAGAACGAAAAGCTTGAAATGCGCCAGGAGGAAGTAGCTAAAGAAATCGAAGATATGTTTACATCATATTTAATTGAAATCAAAGAAGAGAACAACCGAATGAGCGAGTGGCTTAAGTCCGAAACGGATCCATTAAGAGGAATAAAAACAGAAGATAGTAAATCTGATTCTAAAGAAACTGGATTCTCGAATGATTCTTTGGATGAAGCTTCGGGAAAAAACAAAATTTATTCACCTCCAATGCCCGACAAACAGAAAGACGTTTTTGAACGCAGCGGCAACTACCGAATTCAAGAGTTAAGCAGGGCGGGTTATTCAGTAGATGATATTGCGAAGAAATTAGACAGGGGTAAAACAGAAATTGAACTATTTCTTAAATTTCAGCAAAAACATTAGTTGAAAAACTTGATAGAGCCACGGTGTTATGGTATATTTACTGTCGGTGTCAATACACACGTCTTTGGATTCTTTTATAGGTTGCTCTTACAAAAAGAGTTTGTAAAAGAAGATGATAAAGGCGGAGGATACTAAAAATAAACCAAACAGGAGGAACAAATTATGTCTGTAATTTCTATGAAACAGCTTTTAGAAGCTGGTGTTCATTTTGGACACCAAACCCGTCGCTGGAACCCGAAGATGAAGAAATACATCTTCACGGAGCGTAACGGAATTTACATCATCGACCTGCAAAAAACCGTTAAGAAGGTAGATGAAGCATACAATTATGTGAAAGATGTAGCCGCTGATGGTGGTAACATTCTTTTCGTAGGTACTAAAAAACAAGCCCAGGATACTGTACGTGACGAAGCAACTCGTTGCGGCATGTACTACATCAACCAGCGTTGGTTGGGCGGAACTCTTACAAACTTCGAAACGATCCGTAAGCGTATCAATCGTCTTAAAGATATTGAGCGTATGGAAGAGGACGGTACAACAGATGTACTTCCTAAGAAAGAAGTTGTTGACATGCTTAAAGAAAAAGATCGTCTAGTTAAATTCCTAGGTGGTATTAAAGAAATGAAGAGTCTTCCAGATGCAATGTTTGTCATCGATCCACGTAAAGAGCGCATTGCTATTGCGGAAGCTCATAAATTGGACATTCCTGTTGTAGGAATTGTTGACACAAACTGTGACCCGGACGAGATCGATTACGTTATCCCGGCAAACGATGACGCAATCCGTGCCGTTAAGCTGCTAACTTCTAAAATGGCAGATGCTGTTCTTGAAGCTAAGCAAGGGGAAGAAACTGAAGCTACAGAAGAAGTAGAAGCTCAAGTAGAAGCTGCTCAAGAGTAATGAAGTTTCAGGAGGTGATAAGGGGGTTTTCCTTTTATCACCTTTTTTAAAGAAGAAATGCACCTCCACTTCGGTGCAAGGTGCTTAAAAACATAATAAAATTAGTTCAACTCATAAGGAGGCTTTACAATGGCTGTAAACGCTAAAATGGTAAAAGAACTTCGTGAAAAAACTGGTGCTGGAATGATGGATTGTAAGAAAGCACTAACTGAAACGGACGGAAACATGGAAGAAGCAATGGCTTGGCTTCGTGAAAAAGGAATTTCCAAAGCACAGAAAAAAGCAGACCGTGTAGCTGCTGAAGGTGCAGCCGCAATTGAAATCTCTGGTAACACAGCTGTTCTTTTCGAAGTAAACTGTGAAACGGATTTCGTAACAAAAAACGATCAGTTTAAAAAATTGCTTCAAGAACTTGGACAGCACCTTGTAAATCAAAAACCAGCAACAGTTGAAGAAGCTCTAGAACAGAAACTTCATGGTGAAGGGGAAGTACTAAGCAGCTATATTACAGACGTAGTAGCTAAAATTGGTGAAAAGATTTCCCTGCGCCGCTTCTCTATCCAGGAAAAAACAGATAATGACGCTTTTGGTGCTTATCTCCACATGGGCGGTAACATCGGTGTTCTTACTGTACTTGAAGGCTCTACAGATGAAGCTGCAGCAAAAGATGTAGCTATGCACATCGCAGCTGTAAATCCTCGTTATGTTTCTACAGATGCTATTCCTGAAGAAGAAATTAACAGTGAGCGCGAAATGCTTAAGACTCAGGCACTAAATGAAGGAAAGCCGGAAAATATCGTTGAGAAAATGGTAGAAGGCCGTCTGAATAAATTCTTCCAAGAGATTTGCCTGCTTGAACAGGACTTTGTTAAAGATCCTGATCAAAAAGTGAAGCAGTTTGTTAAATCTGCTGGCGGTTCTGTTACTTCTTTCCAACGCTTCGAAGTCGGTGAAGGAATGCAGAAACGTGAAGAAAACTTTGCTGATGAAGTAATGAGCCAAGTTAAAAAATAATGACTGCTGAAAATAGGGAACACACATGGCGTGTTCCCTATTTTCAAAGGCTACATAACACTAAAGAATTTGTAGCAGACCAACTTAAAGAATAGCAATTACACGGGAGGTTACTATGACTACTGCTCGTTATCGTCGTATTGTACTGAAACTCAGCGGAGAGGCTTTGAGCGGTGAAGCTGGTTTCGGACTAGAACCAAGTATTATCCAATCTGTTTCACGTCAAGTGAAGGAAGTGGCCGAACTCGGTGTAGAAATTGCCGTGGTTGTCGGTGGCGGCAACATCTGGCGCGGGAAAGTCGGAAGTGAAATGGGTATGGATCGTGCCAATGCCGATTATATGGGAATGCTGGCTACTGTAATGAATTCTCTAGCCTTGCAGGACAGTTTAGAAAACCAGGGCATCCCGACCCGTGTTCAAACTTCTATTGAAATGAGACAAGTAGCCGAGCCTTACATTAGACGTAAAGCCATACGTCATTTAGAAAAGAAGCGCGTCGTTATTTTTGCTGCAGGTACCGGAAATCCTTATTTTTCAACAGATACAACTGCAGCGCTTAGAGCAGCCGAAATAGAAGCAGATGTCATTCTTATGGCGAAGAATAATGTGGATGGCGTATACACCGATGACCCTAAATTGAATGAAGATGCAACTAAATACGATCAGCTCTCATATATGGATGTATTAAATGAGGGGCTTGGGGTTATGGATTCAACAGCATCATCATTATGTATGGACAATGATATTGATTTACTGGTATTCTCTATTACAGAAGAAGGTAATATCAAAAAAGCCGTAATGGGCGAAAATATTGGAACGATTGTAAGGGGGAAATAATCATGTCTAAAGCAGTGATTAATGAGACAAATCAACAAATGGAACAAGCCGTACAAGCTTTCTCTCGTCAGCTTGCTACTGTAAGGGCAGGCCGTGCGAACCCATCTATTCTGGACAATGTATATGTTGACTATTATGGTGCAGCAACACCTTTGAACCAGTTGGCTCAGGTTGGTGCTCCAGAACCTCGCCTGCTGGTTATTACTCCATATGATAAATCAGCGATTGCGGAAATTGAAAAAGCGATTCAGAAAGCAGATCTTGGCTTGTCTCCTTCCAGTGATGGAAATGTTGTACGTATTAACATTCCAGCATTAACTGAAGAACGCCGTAAAGACTTGGCTAAAGTTGTAGGTAAATATTCAGAAGAAGCAAAAATACAGGTTCGAAACATTCGTCGTGAATCCAACGATCGTTTGAAAAAACTTGAAAAAGACGGAGAACTAACTGAAGATGATCTCCGCTCCTATTTTGACGACGTGCAGAAGACTACGGACAAGCACGTTGAAAAAATCGATCAGTTGGCTAAAACGAAAGAAGAAGAGATCATGGAAGTATAATCTGCTTCATTTTCAGTTATGCCAATAGGTATATAGAGCCGCGCTGTTGATGTTAGGCAGCGCGGCTTTTTATGTTAGGTCTGTTATATAACTTTGAAGAAAAGCAATGCTGTGACAGTAGTAATAAGGACCAGGGAGCTCTTCTTCCCTAAGCTCTTGTGAAGTAAAATGATTCTTCCACCTTTACGCTTTCTTTTACACAGGTCTTTATGTCATGCTCAGCATGTTGTAGGATGATAGTATATAATAGAAAGATGGAAGAAACGGACTGGAGGATCTAGTATGCCACTCAAGTTTCCATTTACAAAAAATAGAAAAGAAATAAAGCCGCAGCCTCTAGGTCTCGATCAAAGCCATTTGCCCCAACATGTAGCGATTATCATGGACGGAAATGGACGTTGGGCTAAAAACCGTAACATGCCGCGCATTGCCGGCCATAAAGAAGGTATGGGCGTGGTTAAAAGGATTGTACGTCATGCTTCGGACATCGGTGTAAAAGTTTTAACACTTTATGCATTTTCTACTGAAAACTGGAAACGCCCTAAAAATGAAGTTGATTTCTTAATGAAATTACCTGTAGATTTTCTGAATACATATTTGCCAGAACTCATTGAGAGAAACGTCCAAGTTAGGACAATTGGTGATTTTAGTGTTCTGCCACCCCATACAAAAAAAGCAGTTCAGGAAGCAACTGAGAAGACTAAGCACAATGATGGGCTTATTCTTAATTTCGCTTTAAACTATGGCAGCCGCTTTGAAATGATCAATGCAGTGAAGCAAATAGCAGCTCAAGTAGAAGATGGAGAAATAACCAGTGAAGATGTTAATGAAGAGTTGTTTACCTCTAAACTCTACACGTGTGAGTTAATTGAGCCGGATTTACTAATACGGACTAGTGGGGAACAACGTTTGAGCAACTTTTTATTGTGGCAGTTAGCATATGCAGAGTTCTGGTTTACAGAAGTGTATTGGCCGGACTTTGATGAAAGCCAGTTTGAAAAGGCGCTGCTTGATTACCAAAAAAGGAAACGTCGTTATGGCGGAGTATAAGGTGTGAACGTATGCTATGAAACAACGGACAATAACGGCCGTAGTCGCGGCTTTAATATTTTTACCGATCGTAATGACCGGTGGGACACTGTTTAGAATCTTTATTTATATCATTGCAAGTATTGCTCTCCTGGAGCTTGTAAGAATGAAGAAAATTTCAAGATACTCTGTTCCTTCGGGGCTGGGTTTGTTATTAATGTGGGCACTTATGTTCCCTTACAGGGATCTGAATGCTTACATGGATTTAGAGAATTTAATTACAAAATCAGAAATTACTTTACTTGCTGTACTGGTACTGCTTAGCTATACCGTACTTGTAAAGAACCGCTTTACATTTGACGACGCTGGATTCTTGCTACTATCAGCTATCTATATAGGGATGGGCTTTAACTATTTAATTGAAACGCGAGAGGCGGAACTTGCTTATATTTTCTTTGCTTTGTTTGTGGTGTGGTCCACAGACACGGGCGCTTATGTGTTTGGAAGGGCATTTGGAAAACACAAATTGTGGCCGCAGATAAGCCCAAAGAAAACAATTGAAGGTTCCGTCGGCGGCGTCCTTCTAGCTGTACTGGTAGCGATTATTTTCCAATCGGTTGCTCCTCTTGATCATTCTCTTTTCATAGTGATTCTCGTTACTGTACTCGTTTCGATTGCGGGCCAGATTGGAGATTTAGTGGAGTCAGCATTCAAACGGCACTATGCGGTTAAAGATTCAGGAAAAATCCTGCCAGGACATGGTGGAGTGCTTGATCGCTTTGACAGCTTAATTTTCATCCTGCCGATTCTTCACCTCATTAATTTCATCTCAATTTAGAGAGGAGCGCGAATAATGAAGCAAATAACTTTGCTAGGCGCAACAGGGTCTATTGGATTGCAAACCTTGGATGTGATCCGTCTGCACCCTGAAGAATTTTCCCTCCATTCTATGGCCTTTGGCCGGAATATCGAGAAAGCATTGCCACTTATAAAGGAATTCAAACCTCGCTTGATCGTTGTACAAGACGAAGATACAAAGAAAAGGTTAGAAAGTCATGTAAATGGAACTCCTATTCTTACTGGAAGTGGAGGTATGATTGAAGCGAGTGTTGAAGACAGGGTAGATGTTGTAGTAAATGCTGTAATGGGAAGCATAGGTCTCCCAGCAACACTTAAAGCTATACAGGCTAAAAAGCTGATTGCCATCGCTAATAAAGAAACGCTCGTAACCGCCGGTCATCTTGTAATGGCAGAAGCTCACAAACACCAGGTAGAACTATTACCTGTGGATAGTGAGCACTCTGCCATATACCAATCCCTGAATGGTGAACGTAAAGAAGATCTTCATAAGTTAATTGTTACGGCATCAGGGGGGAGCTTTAGAGATAATACAAGAAAAGAACTTGAAGGAGTGACGGTTAAAGATGCTCTTAATCATCCAAACTGGAGTATGGGAGCAAAAATCACAATCGACTCTGCCTCTATGATGAATAAAGGTTTAGAGGTTATTGAAGCTCATTGGCTTTTTGATGTACCTTATGACCAGATCCATGTTATTCTTCATAGAGAAAGTGTCATCCACTCAATGGTTGAGTATGTAGATGGAAGTGTCATGGCTCAGCTTGGAACCCCTGATATGAAGGTTCCAATCCAATACGCTTTAACTTATCCAAACCGACTGAATTTACCGATTACAAAACAGCTTAATTTAGAGGAAATAGCTACTCTGAACTTTGAGAAAATGGACTTTGAACGTTTTCCTTGTCTGCGGATGGCTTATGAAGCAGGACGTGCTGGAGGTTCCATGACGACTGTGTTAAATGCAGCTAATGAAGAAGCCGTTCAGCTGTTTTTAGAAGGAGAAATTTCATTTCTGGATATAGAGAAAAAGATCGAACAGTCTTTGGAAAATCACGATCGTATTCATAACCCTGACTTGTCTACCATACTTTCTATTGACGAGGAAACTAGGAAACGAGTTCGTTTCCATTTAAATTAAAAGGAAGGTGCTTCATTTGACTACAGTGATTGCATTTATACTCATGTTCGGACTACTGGTGTTTGTGCATGAGTGGGGGCATCTGATTTTTGCCAAACGAGCTGGCATGCTTGCACGTGAATTTGCAATTGGCTTCGGGCCAAAAATATTTGCTTTCACAAAAAATGAAACATTGTACACGATTCGTCTTCTACCTATTGGCGGTTATGTTCGTGTGGCCGGTGAGGATCCTGAACTAGTTGAACTAAAGGCGGGCCATCATGTAGGTCTTGAGTTCAATGATGAAGGAAAGGTCAAGCGGATTATTGTCAATAATAAATCTAAGCATCCTCATGCTCGGGTGATTGAGGTAGAAAGAGCTGACCTTGATCATCGTTTAATGATCGAAGGTTACGAAATTGATGAGGATGAGCGGTTGGTCTTTGAAGTGGATCCCAAAGCTATGTTCGTTATGGATGAAAAAGAAACACAAATTGCTCCTTATGATCGCCAATTTGCTTCTAAATCTGTCCCTCAAAGAGCAATGCAGCTCTTCGCTGGGCCTCTCATGAATTTTGTACTTGCTATTGTTCTTTTCATGATTCTTGGATTTATTCAAGGGGTCCCGTCGAACGAAGCAGTACTTGGCGAAATCCAAGAAGGCTCACCTGCACAGTCTGCTGGACTTCAAAAAGGTGATGAAGTCATCGCCATTGATGGAGAATCCGTAAGCAGCTGGGATGAATTCACCACAATTGTACGCAACCACCCGTCGGAGGAAATTACGATGACGGTGGATCGTGAGGGTCAGACCCAGCAGATAGCTGTTACCCCAGCAACGATTGAGAATCAGGACATGGAGATTGGCCAAGTTGGAGTAGCGACTTCTTTTGAAGATTCTTTCTTCAAAAAGATTACGTTCGGATTTACTCAAACCTATGAATGGTCTACGTTGATTTTAACTAATCTTGGTAAATTGGTGACCGGACAATTTTCACTGGACATGTTATCTGGCCCCGTAGGTATATATGATGCCACAGATCAAGTGGTAAAAACGGGGTTAACAAACTTCATTATGTGGACAGCGATTCTAAGCATTAACCTTGGTATTGTAAATTTACTCCCGCTTCCAGCCCTTGATGGCGGACGTTTGCTGTTTGTTGGTTTAGAAGGGGTACGCGGAAAACCGGTAGATCCTCAGAAAGAGGGGATTGTTCACTTTATCGGATTCGCCTTGTTAATGTTGTTGATGCTGCTTGTCACATGGAATGATATCCAACGACTATTCTTGTAAAATAAAGAGCTGGAAGCCTGTGGAGACAACAGCTCTCATTGGCTTCCGGCTTGCTTTTTAAGTTAATGAACATAAAAAATTTATTAATTCATAGAACTGAGGTGCATCTAATGAAACAAAGCCAAATGCTGATCCCTACTTTGAAAGAAAATCCTGCAGATGCCGAAATTATGAGCCACCAGCTCCTCGTTCGTGCTGGTTACATACGTCAGCTTGCTTCAGGAATCTACAGCTTTTTACCAATTGGACGACGGGTCCTTTCTAAGGTGGAAGCTATTGTAAGAGAAGAGATGGAAAAGATTGGTGCTCATGAAATGTTGATGCCTGCGCTTGAACCATCGGAATTATGGAAAGAAACTGGACGCTGGACGACTTTTGGATCCGAATTAATGAGAATAAACGATCGTCATGGGCGAGAGTTTGCACTAGGAGCAACTCATGAAGAAGTAATCACCAGCATGGTTCGCAATGAGGTAAAAAGTTATAAACAGCTTCCTTTGAGTGTTTATCAGATTCAAACAAAATTCCGTGATGAAGCTCGTCCACGATTTGGCCTTTTAAGAGGGCGCGAATTTCTAATGAAAGATGCTTACTCTTTTAATGAGTCTTATGAAAGCTTGGATCGAACGTATCAGCAAATGTTTGATGCCTATTCGAATGTATTCAGGCGATGCGGTCTGAATTTTAGAGCGGTTATTGCAGATTCAGGTGCTATGGGTGGTAAAGATACACATGAATTCATGGTACTCTCTGAAGTAGGTGAAGATGTAATTGCTTATTCGGATACTTCACGTTATGCCGCAAACATTGAAATGGCTCCGGTGAACCAGACATACACTAAATCTGATGAAACTCCTTTAGATATTAAAAAAGTCCATACACCTGATCAAAAAACCATGAGGGAGGTAGCGGACTTTCTAGGTCACGAACTTCAAAAAGGATTAAAGTCCATTTTATTTAAAGTGGATGAAAAGTTAGTTATGACCATTACTCGCGGTGATCATGAAGTAAATGATGTGAAACTTAAAAATCTATATGATGCTGAAATTATTGAGCTTGCGAGTGAAGCAGAAGCAAAAGAAGTCATAGGTGCGGGTTTCGGCTCTTTAGGCCCTGTTCAAGTGGCTGAAGATGTTGAAGTTGTAGCAGATTTTGCGGTAGAAGCTCTTGTTAACGTTTCCTGCGGAGCCAATGAAGAAGGCTATCATTTTACCAATGTTACTCCAGGTGAAGATTTCCAAGTCAGCCAATATGCTGACCTCCGATTTATCGAAGAAGGAGATCCATCTCCGGATGGTGAAGGAAAGATCTTATTTGCTCGAGGTATTGAAGTGGGCCACGTATTTAAACTTGGAGAGTTTTATTCAGAACGAATGAATGCCACTTTCCTGAATGATCAAGGGAAAGCAACGACAATGATTATGGGGTCGTATGGTATTGGTGTATCCCGGACACTCGCAGCTATTGTAGAGCAATACCATGATGAAAGTGGGATCACGTGGCCTAAGAATATTGCACCTTATCAAGTTCACTTGTTATCCTTAAATTCTAAAAAAGATGAACAGAAAGAATTGGCAGATGCTCTATACAACACACTCATTGAAGCAGGAGTAGAAGTTTTGTATGATGATCGTAAAGAGCGTGCCGGCGTTAAGTTTGCTGACAGCGACCTATTTGGAATTCCGCTTCGTATTACGGTAGGAAAGCGTGCTTCTGAAGGGGTTGTAGAAGTAAAAGAACGAATCTCCAGTGAACAGTTTGATCTGGAACAAAAAGAAGTTTTGGACTATGTAACCAATTGGTATAAAGCCTGACTTCAAGTACAGCTTTGAATATACCCTTGCTTAAAGGTGAGCAGGGGTATATTCATGTAAAGACCTTGCACAGGGGAGAATAGGGGGAGGAATCATATTGGGTGTGACCAATAAGGATAAAATGCATTATTTACTGGAACAGATCCAGTTTCCACACGAACTGATTGAACCTCATTTTAGAGATAGCACGATGGAAAAGCTTATCGTTTATCGAGAAACGAAAGAGTGGCATTTTCATTTTAAAATGGAACAGCCATTACCACCGGCGGTTTATGAGTTGTTTACTACAAAACTCCAATCAGCTTTTAGAGCAATTGCTGAAGTAAATTGGACCATTGAAACCAATGAAAAAGACATCACAGAAAGCGATACTCTTGAATATTGGAATGGGTTTATCAAAACGATGACCAATTTGTCTCCGGGTTATAAAGATCTGCTGATGGAGCAAAAGCCGGAGATTATCGGAAACAAGATTATGTTAACCTGTAGAAATTTGGCTGAAAGTCATGCAGTTAAGAAGAAGCTGGAAGAACCATTGCAAAAATTTTGTATAAAGTCAGGACTTCCTCCATATATGGTCTCAACACGAGTAAAAGAGGAACAGGAACAAATTAAAAAATTCCAGGAAGAGCGCCAGAAAGAGGATAAGAAGATCGTCCAGCAGGCGGTCAAAGATCAAGAAGAGCGGGCAAAAGAGAAAGACGATTCCAAGCCTAAGGGACCTATTGAGATTGGGTACAAAATACAAGAGGATCCTGAACCTATGGAAAATATTTTGGAAGAAGAGCGTCGCAAAATTGTGCAGGGATATGTGTTTGATGCTGAAGTGAAAGAACTTCGATCAGGCAGGTTTTTGCTACTTCTTAAAGTTACGGATTATACGGATTCTTTCTCCATAAAGATGTTCTCACGTGGAGACGAGCATGCAGAAATGTTTAAGCATGTAAAAGAAGGACTTTGGATAAAGGCACGCGGAAGTATTCAAACGGACAATTTTACGAGCGAACTCACTATGATGGCTAATGACATTAATGAAGTTAAACCTAACCTGCGAAAAGACGAAGCTCCAGAAGGAGAAAAACGAATTGAGCTTCATTCTCATACGACGATGAGCCAGATGGATGCTCCAGTATCTCCATCGAGGCTTATCGCTAAAGCAGCAGAATGGGGTCATGAAGCAATTGCGATCACAGACCACGCCGTTGTCCAGGCTTACCCGGATGCCCATGCAGCTGGTGAAAAAAACGGGATCCAAGTTATTTATGGCCTTGAAGCTAATTTGGTCGATGATGGTGTTCCGATCGCGTATGAAGAACAGGATCGTGATCTCGAATCTGATGTTTACGTTGTCTTTGACGTAGAAACAACGGGTCTATCTGCTGTCTATGATAAAATCATAGAACTAGCAGCCGTTAAAGTTAAAGGCGGGGAAATTATTGATCGATTCGAATCCTTTGCAAACCCTCATCAGCCTCTGTCCCAGACCACTGTGGATTTAACTGGAATCACAGATGACATGGTTAAAGATGCACCAGAGATTGAGGAAGTATTAAAAGATTTTCATAAATGGATGGATGACGATATACTTGTTGCTCATAACGCAAGCTTTGACATGGGATTCCTGAATGCAGGCTTTAAAGCGATTGGGTATGAGAAGGCCCAAAATCCAGTTATCGATACGCTCGAACTGGCAAGGTTTCTCGTGCCAGAGCTTAAGAATCACCGGTTAAATACACTTTGTAAGAAATTCGACATCGAATTAACTCAGCACCACAGGGCTATTTATGACGCTGAAGCAACGGGTTATTTATTGTGGAAGCTTATTAAGCGAGCCATAGAGCGTGGCATTACAAATCATAAGAATTTAAATGATTATATGGGGGAAGGAAAAGCATATCAGCGCTCACGTCCTTCTCATTGTACGCTCCTAGCTACTAACAGCACCGGGCTGAAAAACATTTATAAACTAGTATCAGAGGCACATGTGGATTACTTTTACCGCGTGCCCAGAATACCCAGGTCACGTTTAGCCAAGCTGAGAGAAGGTATTCTTGTGGGCTCCGGATGCGACAAAGGTGAATTATTCGAAACGATCATGCAAAAGTCAGAAGAAGAAGCAGAAAAGGTTGCTGAGTTCTACGACTATATCGAAATTCAACCCCCAGGTAACTATTATCATTTACTCGAGAAAGACCTGGTTCAGAACGAAGCTCAAATCTATGACATTCTGAAAAGACTGGTCGCGATGGGAGAACGCCTTGGGAAAACAGTAGTGGCTACAGGTAATACCCACTATGTAGAACCTCATGAAAAGCAATACCGGCAAATAATGATTGCTTCACAAAGTGGTAATCCGCTTAATCGACAGACGCTGCCTGATGTTCACTTCAAAACCACAAATGAGATGATTGAAGAGCTTTCATTTATTGGAGATGCCAAAGCTAAAGAACTAGTAGTCACTAATACTCGTAAGATCTTGTCTCAAATTGGTGAAGTAACCCCGGTAAAGGAAGACCTCTTTACGCCTAATATCGAAGGTGCAGACCAGGAAATCCGCGAGATGTCTTATAATAAAGCGAAGAGCCTGTATGGCGATCCAATCCCAGAGCTGGTTGAAAAAAGACTGGAAAAAGAGCTGGAGAGCATCATTGGCCATGGATTTGCTGTAATCTATTTAATCTCTCAGAAGCTTGTAACAAAATCCTTGGAGGATGGCTACCTCGTTGGGTCCCGTGGCTCTGTAGGGTCTTCTTTTGTCGCAACGATGACGGATATTACCGAAGTAAACCCGCTTCCGCCCCATTACGTTTGTCCATCATGTCAGTTCCATGAATTTTTCACGGACGGGTCGGTGGGCAGTGGATTTGACCTGCCTGAGAAAGATTGTCCTGAGTGCGGTACAGCTTTCCGTAAGGATGGACAGGACATCCCGTTTGAAACATTCCTAGGATTTAAAGGCGACAAAGTACCCGATATTGATCTGAACTTCTCTGGTGAATACCAGCCTCACGCTCACAATTATACGAAATATTTATTTGGTGAAGCCAATGTATTTCGTGCGGGGACTATAGGAACAATTGCTGAAAAAACCGCTTATGGTTACGTTAAAGGTTACGCTGGCGATCACCAGCTGCAGTATAAAAATGCTGAAATTGACCGTCTGGTTCAAGGGTGTACAGGGGTTAAGCGTACGACAGGGCAGCACCCTGGAGGGATTATCGTAGTGCCAGATGATATGGAAATCTATGATTTTTCTCCAATTCAGTTTCCAGCAGATGATACAAAATCGGAATGGCGAACTACACACTTTGATTTCCACTCTATTCACGATAACTTGCTGAAGCTTGATATACTCGGGCACGATGACCCTACCGTTATTCGTATGCTCCAGGATTTAAGTGGAATTGATCAGAAGGAAATTCCTGTGGATGATCCGGAAGTAATGAAGATTTTCAGCGGACCGGAAGCACTAGGTGTAAATGCTGAACAGATTATGTGTAAAACAGGGACGCTTGGCGTTCCTGAATTTGGAACGAGATTTGTACGGCAAATGCTTGAGGATACAAAGCCTAGTACGTTTGCTGAACTAGTTATTATATCTGGTCTGTCTCATGGTACGGATGTTTGGCTTGGTAATGCTGAACAGTTGATTAATGATGGGATTTGTACACTTCCTGAAGTTATCGGTTGCCGTGATGACATCATGGTATATCTTATGCATAAAGGTCTTGAGCCTTCATTAGCTTTTAAAATTATGGAATTTGTTCGTAAGGGCCGGGGGCTTCAGGACGAGTGGATTGAAGAAATGAAGAAGCATGGGGTGCCAGACTGGTACATTGACTCTTGTAAAAAGATCAAGTACATGTTCCCTAAAGCTCACGCTGCGGCTTACGTACTGATGGCTGTACGCATAGCTTACTTTAAAGTCCATTATCCTATCTATTTTTACGCAGCTTATTTCACAGTAAGAGCCAGTGACTTTGAGTTAGAGACGATGGTTAAAGGATCAGAAGCGATTCGAAAACGAATTGAGGAAATTCAGGCTAAAGGTCTAGATGCAACACCTAAGGAAAAGAGCCTTATGACCGTGCTGGAACTTTCCTTGGAAATGTGTGAGCGCGGCTATGGCTTTAAGAATGTGGATCTATATGAATCCAGTGCCACTGACTTTCTTGTGGAAGACAATCAATTAATTCCTCCGTTTAATGCTGTGGATGGATTAGGGACGAACGCAGCTATTAACATTGTAAAAGCTAGAGAAGAAGGAGAATTCTTATCTAAACAGGATTTAAGAGAAAGAAGCAGGATTTCAAAGACTGTGCTTGAGTATCTGGATAACTTCGGTTGTTTGGAAGGAATGCCTGATGAGAATCAGCTCTCTTTGTTTTGATGAACATCAAGGAAGTCTTTACCTTCTAAGTAGTGGTACCGTTCTTCCTCTATTGCATATTTTAAGCATCTATGGTATATTTTTTTATGGTGAGAAGAGCGATATGGACGACCAGAAGAGTGGGGCAACCCACTCTTTCGTCATATTTAATGCTGATGACTGTCAAGAAACCGGAACCATTAGAGGCTTCAAGGCCGAGTGACTCGACCGCTATGATTTATTTCATAGCGGTTTCTCGTGGACCTACTTTAGTCTTCACCGCTCAAGCAAGATTGAAATGAAATCAATGATTAGATGCCATACTAAATTAAAATGTATAAAAGTGTTTTTAAAGGAGGGAAAATCATGAGTCATCATCATGTAACAGCCGTTACGGAAAAGCTCGTTCAGCCAATTTTGGAGGATATGAACCTGGAGCTGGTTGAGGTCGAGTATAAACAGGAAGGGAAAAACTGGTACCTTCGTGTATTTATCGATAAACCTGAAGGCGTAGATATTGAAGAGTGTGGTCAGGTTTCTGAGAAATTGAGTGAAAAACTTGATGAAGAGGACCCTATTGAGTTTCCATACTTTTTAGAAGTAGCTTCACCTGGGGCTGAAAGACCTTTAAAAACTCAAGAAGATTTTAAAAAGTATGTAGGCGAACATGTATATATGAAACTATACGAACCCATTGATCAAGAGAAAGAATTCGAAGGAACGCTCGTTTCTTTCGAAAATGAAACAGCTATAGTAGAAATTCGTATAAAAACAAAAAAGAAACAGCTGGAAGTACCATTCAGCAAAATCGCTAAGGCGAATCTGGCTGTCACGTTTAACTAAGGGGGAGAAAACTGTTGAGTAGTGAACTATTTGATGCCATGAATTATTTAGAAAAGGAAAAAGGCATCGACAAAGGTTTGTTGTTGGAAGCACTTGAAGCTGCGTTAATTTCTGCATATAAAAAGAACTTTAATTCAGCCACCAATGTTCGGGTAGATATTAATGAAGATGAAGGCAGCATGAAAGTATTTGCCAGAAAAACAATCGTGGATGAAGTGATGGATCCCCAGCAGGAAATTGCTTTAGAAAGCGCAAAAGAAATTGATCCAAACTATGAGGAAGAAGATGTCATTGAAGTCGAAGTAACACCTATGGACTTCGGCCGAATTGCGGCGCAGGCAGCCAAACAAGTAGTGACTCAGCGAGTGCGGGAAGCTGAACGAGGCATCATTTATGGTGAATATGTTGACCGTGAAGAAGACGTCATGACTGGCATTATTCAGCGTAAAGATCCACGCTTTGTTTATGTTAACCTTGGTAAAATTGAGGCGAGACTGCCTGAAGGCGAACAAATGCCCACGGAAACTTATGAAGTTCATGATCGTTTAAAAGTATTTGTAACTAAGGTGGAAAACAGTAATAAAGGTCCTCATATCTATGTTTCCCGTACACACCCTGGACTCTTAAAACGATTGTTTGAAATGGAAGTTCCTGAGATTTATGATGGCACCGTAGAAGTACGTTCGGTTGCTCGGGAAGCAGGGGATCGCTCTAAAATTTCTGTTTACGCTGAGGACCAGGAAATTGATCCAGTCGGCTCCTGTGTCGGCCAGCGAGGTCAGCGGGTTCAGGCTATCGTTAATGAATTAAAGGGTGAAAAAATTGACATTGTTCAGTGGTCGGAAGATCCGATTGAATATGTTTCTAATGCTCTAAGTCCTTCAAAAGTAGTGGAAGTTCTTGTGGATGAGGAAGAAAAGGCCACAACGGTTATCGTTCCTGATTATCAACTCTCTCTTGCTATAGGCAAACGTGGTCAAAACGCTCGTCTTGCTGCAAAATTGACCGGCTGGAAGATTGATATTAAGAGTGAAAGCGAAGCACGTGAACAGGGTTTGCTTGATGAGAATGAACAAGGTGAGCTCGACGAAGAATTAGAAGATGAATTGTTTGATGAGTAAGGAGGGGAACTCATGTCCCGTTCTAAAAAGCAACCGCTCAGAAAATGTGTAGTTACTCAAGAAATGTACCCTAAGAAACAGTTGATCAGGGTCGTTCGCAACAAAGAAGGAGAAGTCTTTGTAGATGAATCCGGCAAAAAAAACGGACGAGGAGCATACCTCTCCAGAGACCTTGATGTGATAGAAAAAGCAGAAAAACAACAGGTGTTGAATCGCCATTTGAATGCATCTGTAGACGCAGCCGTTTATGAAGAACTAAAAGCAACAATTAAGGCAGACGAAAAATGAACAAACGTTATTTGAATTTATTAGGATTAGCTTTCCGTGCCGGAAAGTGTACACTTGGGGAAGAAGCGATTGTTCGTGATATCCAAAAAAACAGAGCAAAAATCGTTCTTATCGCTTCGGATACAGGAAAACAAACAAAAAAAAAGCTGACAGATAAATGCAGCTTTTATGATATACCTTGCTACATGGTGGATGATCGGGAAACACTATCACAAGCCATCGGAAAGGCAGGGAGAGTCGCGATCGCAGTTCTTGACCAAGGATTTGCGAAAAAGTTGCAATCGCTACTCGATGAATCTATTCGGGGGTGAAGATATATATGACTAAAATGCGCGTATATGAATATGCCAAGAAAAATGAATTAGCAAGTAAACAAGTAATTGAGCAATTGAAGAAGATGAATGTGGAAGTTTCCAACCATATGTCAACCGTAGAGGATGATGTGGCGAAACAATTGGACCAAGCTTTTGGCAAAGGTCAGCAAAAGACTGAAGCTAAAAAAACTGATGGCCAAAAGAACACTAAACCATCTAATAAGCAGCAAAAACCAAACCAGAAAAACCAGAAAAATAATAAGAATAAAAACCAGAAAAATCAAAAGTTTTCCAACCAGCAGCAGCCTCCTCAGAAAAAGCAGAAGAAACAAACTCCAGAAAAAGTTACGTATTCCGGAAGCTTAACGGTAGGAGAGCTGGCTGAAAAGCTAAATAAAGATTCCTCTGAAATTATAAAAAAATTAATGTTCCTAGGCGTAATGGCTACAAAAAACCAGGAACTTGAGGCTGATTCCATTGAATTGATCTGTGATGAATTTAATGTGGAAGTGGAAGAAGAAGTAATCGTTGATGAAACGGATATCGAAAACATCGCATTTGATGACGATCCTGAAGACTTGAAAGAACGACCAGCTGTCGTGACGATTATGGGACACGTTGACCATGGTAAAACTACATTACTCGACCAAATCCGTCATACGAAAGTAACGGAAGGTGAAGCTGGAGGAATTACACAGCATATTGGTGCATACCAGATCAAACATGATGAGAAACAAATCACCTTCCTTGATACACCAGGTCACGCTGCCTTTACCAGCATGCGTTCCCGCGGTGCTCAGGTTACAGATATTGCCATTTTGGTAGTAGCAGCGGATGACGGCGTTATGCCGCAGACGAAGGAAGCAATTAGTCATGCAAAAGCTGCAGGAGTTCCAATTATTGTTGCTGTTAACAAAATGGATAAAGAAGGTGCGAATCCTGATCGCGTAATGCAGGAATTAATGGAATATGAATTAATTGCTGAAGATTACGGTGGCGAAACCATTTTTGTTAAAATGTCAGCGGTCCAAGGTGAAGGAATCGATGAGTTAGTGGAAATGATTGTACTCGTTTCTGAAATGGAAGAATTGAAAGCTAATCCTGACCGTCTTGCGAATGGAACGGTTATTGAAGCAGAGCTTGATAAAGGTCGTGGCCCTGTTGCAACCCTTCTCGTCCAAAATGGAACACTTAACGTAAGCGACTCCGTAGTCGTGGGAAATACGTATGGACGTGTACGGGCCATGGTGAATGATGTCGGACGCCGCGTGAAAGTGGCAGGACCGTCCACTCCTGTGGAAATAACAGGCTTAAATAATGTACCTCAAGCAGGCGATCGATTCCTCGTGTTCGAAGATGAGAAGAAAGCACGTTCTATCGGTGAAGCACGCGCCCAGAAGGCTCTTGAACAAAATCGAAGCTCTACAGCTAAAGTAAGCCTGGACGATTTGTTTGAACAAATCAAACAAGGGGATATTAAAGATATCAACTTGATTGTTAAAGGTGATGTTCAAGGCTCTGTGGAAGCTCTAGCGGGTTCTCTTGAGAAAATTGACGTTGAAGGCGTTAAAGTTAAAATCATCCATACGGGTGTTGGCGCTATCACAGAATCGGATGTGGCCCTGGCCGCTGCTTCTAACGCGATCATTATCGGATTTAATGTCCGACCAGATGGCAATGCCCGAAAAGCTGCTGAATCCGAGGATGTACAGATTCGACTTCATAACATTATCTACAAAGTAATGGAAGAGATTGAAGCAGCGATGAAAGGAATGCTTGATCCTGAATATGAAGAGAAAATCATAGGTCAAGTTGAGGTTCGGGAAATCTTCAAAGTTTCCAAAGTGGGCACAATCGCTGGTTCTTATGTAACAGATGGAAAGATCTCCCGTAACTCCGGAGTACGTATTATTCGTGATGGCGTGGTTATATTTGAAGGGGAGATCGATGCCCTTAAACGTTATAAAGATGATACTAAAGAAGTTCAGCAAGGTTATGAGTGTGGAATTACGATCAAAAACTTTAATGATATTAAAGTTGGAGATATTATCGAGCCGTATGAAATGCAGGAAATCGAACGCACATGATTTTGAGTGCTGAGGTCGAATGCATCATCTATGATGCTCAGTCGCTGAAGGAAAAAAGGTCTGTCCTCAAGCGTGTGAAAACAAGGATTCAAAATGAATTCAATGTAGCTGTCAGTGAACTTGATTATCAAGATCTCTGGCAGCGCACATGTATCGGTTTAGTTACGATAGCCAGTGATAAGGTTATAGCCGAACAAACCATTCAAAGGACCCTGTCCTTCATCGATTCTTTTCCAGAATTGGAAAGAACGGAAACCGTTCTGGAATGGCTATAACGTTCGTTTAGAAGAGGTGAAGAAGTTATGAATGATTTACGTGCCAATCGCGTCGGAGAACAAATGAAGAAAGAATTAAGCGATATTATCGGCAAAAAAATCAAAGACCCGCGTGTGGGCTTTGTTACAGTGACTGAAGTGAAAGTCACTGGCGATTTGCAGCAAGCTAAGATTTACATTTCTGTATTAGGGGATGAAAAACAAAAACATGATACCCTGGTTGGTCTAGCAAAAGCCAAAGGGTTCATACGTTCCGAGATCGGGCAGCGTATTCGTCTTCGTAAAACTCCAGAAATCATGTTTGAGTTTGACGAGGCGATTGAAAGAGGAAATCGTATTGAAACGATCCTTCGCGATTTAAATGATACAGATAGCTAAGGTTATGACGAATCCGTGCTCCTGCAGCACGGATTCTATGTGTGTAAAAAAACTTACTCTGAGGTGGTTTCATGGATGGGATTCTTCCATTGTGGAAGCCTAAAGGATTTACTTCCCATGATTGTGTAAGTAAAGCAAGAGGGATGTTAAGAACTAAGAAAATTGGTCATACGGGAACGCTTGACCCGGAAGTAGAAGGAGTATTACCTTTATGTGTAGGAAAAGCTACTAAAATCGTTCCATTTTTAACCGATACGATAAAGGTATACGAAGCTTCGGTAATGCTTGGCTACTCAACAGCTACAGAAGATGCTGAGGGTGAAATAATCGAAAGAAAAGCGGTTGAGCCTTTACTTAACTTAGAAACAATTAAAAAAGTAATAGCTTCTTTTCGAGGGGATATCGAGCAGATTCCTCCTATGTACTCAGCTGTTAAAGTAAATGGAAAGAAGTTATATGAATATGCTAGAGAAGGCATTGAAGTTGAACGACCTAAGCGTCAGGTAAGAATCGAAGAAATAGAATTAACCAGTGATGATTTAGTGTTTGAACAACAAACGGCTTCTTTTTCTATTCGAGTCGTATGTTCAAAGGGGACTTATATACGAACGCTCTGCGCAGATTTGGGACGCGCTCTTGGATATCCTGCCCATATGTCCGCCCTTGTGCGTACAAAGACAGCTGATATTACCGAGCAAGAGTGTTTTCGCTTTGACGAAATTCAACGTAAAGTGGATGAGCAAAAACACGATGAACTCCTGTTACCCATAAAAAGAGGACTAGCCCACATGCCATCCTGGAAGGTAACGGAGGATATGAAGCCTCTGATTCAACATGGGCGGGTATTAGATAAGCCAGAGCATCTTGATGCCGATAACTTTCTAGTACTATGTGAAGAAGAAGCGTTGGCCATCTATCAGCAGCATCCAACTAAGGCAGGATATGTAAAACCCGTACGAGTCTTTTAATAAAATATTTATTAAACTCGGTTGTTATGTTTATAAATTGGTTATTAAACTAAAGGGCCGTTTACTTTAAGACTCAGTTTCGAGATATTGGTTATGAGGAAGGTCCTTCGGGGGACGATTTGGGCCAGCTGCATCGCCCAGACACTCGCGTCATAAGCAGGAATTTCAGCGGGACGAATGAACGCATCCCTTTTGAATTTCCTGCTTATGCGTGTCGTGTCTATCGGGGCGATTCCGCTCTTGAACACTTTCCGCGGGCATGTGGTGAGCTTCCTCGGGCTTAACAGCCCTGCGGGATCTCACCGATCATGTTCATCCCGCAGGACTCTTCATCGTCCCCCTCCGGAATTTGCCAAATCAGCAACTCTAAACCACTTAAGATATCTTCTTGATGCACAAAATGAGCATGGGAGCATGAGGATTTGTCATGCTATAAAGATGGGGAATAACCTGTCATAGGAGCATTTAAGACCTGTTAAGAAAAAGAGCACACTCTATTCTGGCAGGGTTCGTTATTC
>NZ_JBQQCN010000007.1:0-141768 GCF_052246795.1 Halobacillus sp. K22
ACTGTATATGATGTGGTGGTGAAGGCGAAGAGGTCACACCTGTTCCCATGCCGAACACAGAAGTTAAGCTCTTCAGCGCCGATGGTAGTCGGGTCGATCCCCGTGAGAGTAGGACGCCGCCACGTCACCAGTAGAAAAAAGTCTTGAATTTATTCAAGGCTTTTTTTCGTTAGGTTATATTAATTGTTGCTGTTAAGTATGTATTAAAATTGAGGGTTCCTTAAGTTTGTGGTCACTTTTGGATATCGATAGAAGAAAATAGAATATGCCATCTAGGAATAAACCACAGATCGAAATTCATAATAAAAGTACTGTAAAGATTCCCATACGCAGGAGAAATATTGATCCCTACTAATTTAGATACTGTCTAAAAAGAAACCACGCTCACTAAACCATACATAAGCATATACAAGCTCTTTTCTCCACCTATTCTTTCCAAATCAATACCTCGTTTAATAGACATACGTGTTCATACACCAAATGTTTCAATAAATTCGAAAAAATATCCTTAGAATGAATGTACATACATTTGTCATTTGTTTGAGGTCATAGAATCTTAGGTGTCCAGTAAGCTAAAATGAAGTAGTAGACATCCAACCATTCAGAGGCTATGCGAAGAAGATCCCCTTACTTTAAGGCAAGGGAATTGCTCTCCAATAGAATCCTAGTTATAATAAAACAGGAATATACGTTCGGAGGGGTTTCTATTAATTTAACAAGATGGAGTTATGCCGGAAGAAAAATGGTACGGGGCTATTTTGATAAATTCCCCAATACCACCATCTATTTCAGAAGAATTCGGCGATATTACATTGTGTATTCACTGGATTGGGTTAAGGAAGACCCGGTAGTGGAGAAAGAAGATAGAGAAGAGATGCAGGCTCTCTTAAATAGAGAGCTAGGTAGAGAACAAGAATACAAGAAAAGAAAATCGAGAAGCTTTTAAGAGCTTCTCGATTTTTTATATTCGCGGGCTATTCGGAGGAAGATCAAAAATGTTTCTCTTATCCCATCGATTCCCAGGCAGCATGCATGCCTGCTACGCGACCGGTTACCATAGCTGATGTGATATTATATCCACCAGTGTAACCATGAATATCCAAAATTTCACCACAAAAGTAAAGACCATTCATGAGCTTAGACTGCATTGTATTGGGGATAATCTCTTTAATTGAAACTCCCCCTCCCGTAACAAATGCTTTTTCTATAGGGAGAGTATCATGAGTTTTGACTTGAAAGTGTTTAATAAGGGAGACAAAATTATTCAGTTTTTGATTAGAAAGATTAGCTGCTTTTTCATCTGCTTCAATATTAGTGTAATCTAATAAATAATCTAATAAGCGCTCGGGAACAATTCCTTTTACCAGGTTTCTAAAGGTTTTCTTAGGATGGTCTTTCAAATCCTTCTGTATTTCCTCATAAAGCACATGCTCTTTTTTGTCCGGCATACAATCAATTTCAATAGTAACTGGTTTATGACCTTTCATAAATTCTTTAACCACATATTGAGAACATCGCAGGATGGCAGGCCCCGATAGTCCGAAATGAGTAAAAAGCATATCCATACGGTGAGTCACTATCTGCTTTCCTTTTTGGTTAAGCACGGATACATCTACATCTCTTAAAGATAAACCCTGCAGACTTTTATCTTTAATAAATTCCTCGTTTGATCGCAAAGGAACCTCAGTAGGAAAAAGCTCCGTAATTACATGTCCTGCTTTTTTCGCCCATGCGTAACCGTCTCCTGTACTTCCTGTATGAGGTACAGCTTTTCCTCCAACAGCTATAATAACAGCTTTCGTCATAATTTTTTCCTTGGATTGAAGTGTAATTTCATGTTTTTCGTTACCGTACTGAATAGACTCGACAGGTGTTTTCTTTCGAACTTCAACATCCAAGTTTTCCAGTCGGTCTAAAAGAGCCTGAACCACATCCTTTGCTTTATTACTTACAGGAAACATACGTCCATGATCCTCTTCTTTTAAAGCAACTCCCAGTCCTTCAAAAAAATCTATAATGTCATAGTTGTTAAATACAGAAAAAGGACTGTATAAAAACTTGCCATTTCCGGGAATATGTTTGATCACTTCTTCTTCTGGAAGACGATTAGTCACGTTGCAGCGGCCTCCGCCGGAGATTGCCAGCTTAGTACCTAATTTATTTCCTTTATCAATTAGAAGGGTTTTTACGCCTTGTTCAGCAGCAGCGATCGCTGCCATTAAACCTGAGGGGCCTCCCCCGATTACGGTTACTTGGTAAGTCATGAGGTTCTTCCTTTCTTTTTGGCCGATCGTTCATTGTTTCACCTTTATCTATGATAAAATAGATGAGGTCGATTCTACAATAAAATTGAAGGTGAATAGTAAAATATGTCGAAAATCTTAAAAGGCACGATGTTATTAACAGCCGGGACTTTTTTATCAAAATTCCTGGGTATGATTTATACGGTACCATTTGAAAATATGGTAGGCACGGAAGGAACAGATTTGTTTTCCTACGCTTATGTTCCTTATAGCATTCTTTTAAGCTTGTCCAGTATGGGGATTCCCGTAGCCGTGTCCAAATTTGTTTCTAAATATAACGCGCTTGAAGACTATGAAACCGGCAGAAGGATGCTGAAGGCCGGTATTACACTCATGTCTATCAGCGGGATATTAGCGTTCTTAATATTATTCTTCTCCGCTGAGCAAGTAGCCTCGTGGACGGTTGGTGCTGATTCCCCCATCCTGGGTGATGCAACCATGGTTATTCAAATGGTAAGTTTTGCTTTGCTGGTGATCCCGCCAATGAGTATTACACGGGGATTTTTCCAGGGATATGAATCTATGGCACCTACCGCTGTTTCACAAGTGGTAGAGCAAATTGTAAGGATTGCATTCTTACTAGTGTCCGTTTTTCTTATTGTTCAAGTTATGCAAGGACCTATTCCAAGAGCAGTAGGCTTCGCAACTTTCGCCGCATTTATTGGAGGCATTGCCTCTTGTATTGTCCTGTTTCTTTACTGGAGAAAACGAAAACCATATTTAGATCGTCAGTTAGATGCACAGGAATACACATATGGTTTATCCAATAAAGAAATGTTTCAAGAACTGTTTACCTATGCAGGTCCATTTATTTTAGTAGGCATTGCTACACCGCTTTATCAGCTGATTGACCAGTTTACGCTGGAAAGAGCGATTACGGCGGCTGGATTGGAATATAAGAATTCATTTTCAATCATTAACTTTTTGAGTCACAAACTGGTCATGATTCCTGTAACGTTTGGGATTGGTTTATCTCTGGCCTTGCTGCCTGCTATCACTCAATCCTTTACGAATAAGAATATGAGACAGTTGAACAACCAGGTGAATCAAGCCTTGCAGATCATTGCAATTCTTATTATACCTGCTGCAGTCGGTTTATCTGTAGTGGCATTGGAAGCCTACGGAACATTTTATGGAGTAGATGAAAATCTTGAAGATTTTCTTTTCAAAGGAAGCCTGTTAAGGTGGTACGCTCCTGTCGGTTTATTCCTAGCTCTTTATACCGTGACGTCGTCTGTTCTTCAAGGAATTAACCGTCAGAATTTTGCGGTAATCAGCCTGGGAACTGGTATATTCCTAAAATTAGTACTCAATACGTGGCTTATTACGATTATGGGACCGAAGGGAGCTATCTTGGCTACCGGGATTGGCGTAGCATCTGCCGTGACTTTAAACTTCTGGCGGATATTTACAGCGATAGAGTTCTCTTACAGACAATTATACAAGCGTACACTACTGGTACTTATATTAACAACAATAATGGCTATTTCCGTTTTCCTTGTGAAAGGACTGGCAGGCTTCTTTCTTAACCCGACAGAAAGCAGATTGGATGCTTTACTAGTGCTTACGTTAAGTATAGGCTCAGGCGGTATAATTTATTTGTGGTTAACGTACAAGTCAACGTTATTAGAACGAGTACTTGGTGGAAGAGTAAGAGTATTAGATAAATTCTTAAAGCGCAGGTGAAGGAGATTTTAAAATGAGGATCGATAAATTGTTAGCCAACATGGGCTATGGAACACGCAAAGAGGTAAAGTCTCTGCTTAAGGGCGGGAATGTACGAGTAAATGGCCAGCCAGAAAAGAGTCCTAAAACCCACATCAATACTGAACAAGACGAAATCACTGTTATGGGAGAAGAAGTGGAGTACCGAGAGTTTATTTATATCATGATGAATAAACCAGGTGATCTTATTTCGGCTACTGAAGACGCCAATGAGACTACCGTCATTGATATTCTCCAGCCGGAAGATTCCATTTTCAATCCTTTTCCTGTCGGCCGGCTCGATAAAGATACAGAAGGACTTTTGCTGATCACTAATGATGGCCAATTGAATCATCGGCTGACTTCTCCAAAAAAAGACGTTGGTAAAACATATTTCGCTATTATTGAAGGAAAAGTAACAGAGAAAGATGCAGAAGAATTTTCAAAGGGTGTTACACTCGATGATGGTTACAAAACGAAGCCTGCTGAGCTCGACATCCTTGTATCGGACGATCGCTCTGAGATTGAATTGACCATAACAGAAGGGAAATTCCATCAAGTGAAGCGAATGTTTGAAGCAGTCGGTAAAAAAGTGATCTATCTAAAAAGAATTAAAATGGGCACGCTCGAACTTGACCCGGAATTAGAACTGGGTGAATACCGTGAGCTGAGCGACGAGGAGCTCGACTATTTGTTCTCCATTACTAATCTTGAATAATCATTAAAAAACCACCCGATCCTAAGGAAAGGGTGGTCTTGTATATAGTTATTCATCCTGTTTTAACTTTCTTTTTAGTAATGGTCCACTTTCCACGGTATGGACTTGATACAAGCCCGTTATATTCCAAAACGCTTAAGTCCCTTTGCATTGTTCGATCTGTAATTCCGAATTCATCAGCGAGTTCGTTCGTTGTCACAATTCCTTGGTCTCTTATGAAGAGGTAAACAGCCTTAATTCGATTGAGCATGCGGGAAGATGGATGATTCAAAAAACCACTCCTTATTCGTCATCATTGGAATTTGTGGTGCCATTGAAGCTGGTTTCATTCTACTATAGTGAAAAAGGCTGTTGCTACAAAAATACGCTTATTTTACAGATAATTCACTAAATTTACAACTTCTTAAAAAAAAGGAGGCGATGAAGTGCTAATTTTAAGGAAATTATTTCTAAGAATTGTCAAAATAAACAATACCGTTCTTTTTCTATCGAGTGCATTGCTTGTTATATTTTCTTCCGTATTAATTGTGCTTGTAGAGAATGAAACGTTCCCTACTATTTTTGATGGGTTCTGGTGGGTCATGACTACTGTAACTACAGTTGGATACGGAGATTACTATCCTGTAACAGCAGGCGGGCGATTGATAGCCATTGGTTTGTACGTGATAGGGATCGGGCTTATCGGAGTAGTGATCAGTAAAATTATTGACGCTTTTGCTCTATTTAGAAAAAAACGTTTGGAAGGTGATATCGTGTATAAGGATTCCGGTCATTTTATTATCATCGGGTGGTCGCAAAAAGCCCATTTTGCTATAAAAGAAATCATAGACACCAATCCTAAGACTGAAGTAATTATCATTGATCAGCTGAAGGAAGCCCCACTCCTTGAAGAAAACATTCACTATGTAAAAGGGGAAGCTTCAAATACAGATACATTAGAAAAAGCGAATATAAAACGTGCAAAGGCGGTCCTTGTATTTGCAAATGATAAATTGAGTAATGAGCAGGTGGCCGATGGGCAGACCTTATTAATTGCTTCTTCCATTGAGTCAATTGCTAAAGAAGTCCATACCATTGTGGAAATTATGGATGAGAAACATATTAAGAACTTTAAACATATCCACGTCGATGAATTCATTCTTTCGAACGAAACCATCTCCTCTCTTGCTGTCCGTTCAGCTTTTAGAAAAGGAGTTTCTGAAATTTACGGTCAGCTTCTAAAGAGGTCCGTTGGAGAAGATCTTTACCATATCCCTATGAGAAGCCACTGGAAGATATACAGAGACGCTTTTCAAGAATTGCTGGATGAGGGGGCCACTCTTATTGCTGACCGTCAGGACCTGGCTATTAACCGTAAATTAGACCAACCAATTCCTGAAAAAGCGGAATTATATGCGATTTGCAATGATGATGTCTACGCCCAAATTACAAAAGGAGGGTCCTCTTAATGGATTTCAAAAAGATGAGTGGGATGTACGAAGAAGAATTCCTTACGAAAGTATCTCAAATTCTAAAAATACCAAGTGTGTATGAGGAAAGTGAAGAATATCCATATGGAAAGGCGATCCATGACGTGCTGGAGACAATGCTACATATAGCCCGGACAGATGGGTTCCACACAAAAAATATCGATGGCCATGCTGGTCATATTGAATTTGGTGAAGGGGACGAACTGCTGGGTATCCTTGGTCACCTGGATGTGGTTCCTGCGGGGAAAGATTGGAAGACACCGCCTTTTGAGCCGACTGTAAAGGATGGGTGTTTATTCGCCAGAGGGGCCCAGGATGATAAAGGTCCGGTAATGGCAGCCTATATTGCAATGAAAATACTTAAAGATAAAGGGTTTAAGCCCAACAAGCGTGTCAGGCTTATCCTGGGGACAGATGAAGAACGGGACTGGAAAGGAATGGACTACTATTTTACAAAGGAGGAGATGCCAACCTTTGGGTTCTCTCCCGACGCCTCTTTTCCAGTAATTCATGCCGAAAAAGGATTATTGGACAGCTATATCACTTATCCAGCCCCGGACATCAGTGACAATGAAATTCCTGCCGCCCGGTTCGTTAGTCTGAGTGGTGGAGACCGATTGAATATGGTTCCTGATCAAGCGAAAGCAGTGTTACATTCTGAAGAAGACTTGGAAACTCATGTAAAGAAGTACGCAGCAGAGCAGATGGTTAGTACATCTGTTGAAAAAGATGAGAATACTTATACAATTACGTTTTATGGAGAAGCGGCTCATGCTAGTAAGCCGGAAACAGGTGTGAACGCGATCACTAATTTACTCACCTGCTTACTTACCCTTCCCATTCATTCAGAATGGAAGAGGAAGCTAAAAAAAATAGCTGAAGATTTCCACCGGACAGATGGAAGTGGTCTGTTTCTTAAACAGTCAGATGAAGACTCTGGAGCACTTAGTAGTAATCTTGGCTCTCTCAAAATTCAGCCGAATAGTTCCTTTACTCTCGGGGTGAATATCAGGTACCCGGTTACAGCCGACGGGGAGCAAATTATTTCCACACTTCAAAGTTATGCTGAAGAAAACGGTGGAACCCTGGAAGTGTATGATCATTTAAAAGCCCTGTTTATGGAAAAAGATCATCCGTTTTTGGAGACTCTTTTGCGTGTGTATAATGAAGCAGCTGGCCAAAATGACACAGCTGTATCGATCGGTGGCGCTACCTATGCTCGTTCCCTGCAAGCGGGTGTAGCATTTGGAGCCATGTTTCTTGACAGTCCAGACACAGCCCATCAAAGGGATGAACACGTTAGACTGGCTGATATGAAGAAAGCTATTGAGATCTATGCAGCCTCAATTTACGAGCTGACTAAATGATCTTAGAAAGGCCATTTTAATGAAAAATCCAGCAGTTGAAAAAACGTATCGTTTTATCCAGCTTTTTTATTTTTTTGCTTTCTTCTCATTTGGCTCTCTTTTCCCATTATTATCGGTTTTCTTAGAAGAGGAAAAAGGGCTGAACCATACGCAAATTGGTATAGTAATTGCCGCTTTACCGCTGGTTACTATTTTTGTACAGCCGGTATGGGGAATGATTAGTGATTATACAAGAAGACCAAAAAGGCTTTTAATGATCGCATCCATAATGGCTTCTGTACTAGGTTTGTTTTATCCGTTTATGCAGCTCTTTCCTTTTTTATTAATTGGAATAATTTCTATTGCCTTATTTCAATCTGGCATTGTGCCGCTATCCGACAGTTTATCTTTGAGTTTTGTACACACTAACGGGAAGGAATATGGAAATATACGATTATGGGGAGCCATAGGATTTGCGGTATCCGTATTTATCCTTGGTCGTGTTACGGATTGGACAGATTCTCTTAATTGGATCTTTTATTTCTTTTCTTCCGGGTTAATTCTTGCATTGCTCGCATTATTTCAATTTCCGAAACGATCGGAAGAGGTTTCAGTATCCTTCCGTGAAGGATTAAAGGTGCTGCTGAAACAAAAACCATTTATGCTTTTTCTGGTTTCGAATTTTTTGATATTTGGTCCGGTGCTTGCAAATAACTATTATTTCGGGACGTTTATTTTATCTGTAGGAGGTACACTATCCGGAGTAGGAGTTGCCTTCCTGCTAGCAGCAGGGAGCGAGGCTCCTTTTATGAAATATGCACAGAAGGTTATTGATAGGATGGGAGTTTTAAATGTTATTGTGGTTAGCGCTACTGTATCTTGTGCCCGGTGGTTCTTGTACTTTTTTGAGCCTTCGAGTGAGCTTGTATACGCTACAACAATCGTTCAGGGAATATCTGTTGGCCTTTATATACCAGCCGCCTTAATTTTAGTTAGAGAACTAGCTCCTGCCGAGGTGCGTGCCACAGCTGTTGGTTTATACTCAGCCGTAGGCAATGGTTTAGGAAATGCATTCTTTACTTTTATGGGCGGGGTAATGATTGATTTATGGAGTGCAGCGGGAATGTACGGGTTCTTCTCTGGGATGACATTACTCGGAATTCTATTAGTAACCGTGGTTAGAAAATGGACGACAAATCTAATGAAGGAGCTGGCAGGATGAGTGCACACTATTTTTTTGGAATTAAAGCCTCACCTCACGTACAAAAGAACCTGAAAGAATGGCAGCAGATCCTTTCTCAATCTATGGATTTTAAAATTTGGACAGATCCTGATGACTTTCACATTACCATAAAGTTTTTAGGAGGATGCACCGATGAAATAATAAGTGCTTACGTAAATGAGCTTAAAAACCAGGAATGGCCCAAAGCTTTTTCCTTAAAGATTGGACCGGCAGGCTATTTTGGTCAGAAAGTGAGACCGCGAGTGTTTCATGCATCAGTTGAAAACAGTACTTCATTACTAATAATGAAAGATCAAATTGATCGTGCAGGAGAAAAGCTTGGATTTGAAAAGGAAAATAGAAATTTTAATCCACATATTACACTGGCTAAGAAAAAGGCGGAGGGAACCTCTCCATTATCGAAAGCAGAATATCCTAGTATATTTGATATTGAATATCCAATGCGTGTCGAGCACGTTTATCTATTTCGAATACATTCAGATCAGACTCCAAAATATGAACCCGTCGAGAAATTTGTTTTATAAGTAGAGGTGAAAAAGTGGCTCAATTAATTAAACTCCAGGATTACATTTCCAGATATGAAATGGATATCTATCAGTATCCCACCCGATTCATACAGTTGAAAAAAGAAAACTGGAGTAAAACGAAGCAAGCATTTGAGCAGGGAAGGCTGGAAAGAATAGATGAAAAAGAAGATGAAGCTGAGAAGGAGCCTCAGCCACGTTGGAAACGAATTTTATTTCGTTCGAAGGAAAAAGAAAAACAGGAAAAGGTAAGCAATATAAAAAACGAAGTTTCAATACCTGAAACTATGCAGGAGTTAAAACAGTATTTTTTAAATGAATTGATCTCTTTTCAACTCCAATGGGCATCCACCACGCTTCAGGAAAAGTCTTTTTTGGATAGAACCTACCAGAAGGATGATAAACTTAAATTTTTCCTGCAGAGATTTCCAGATACTTTCTTGATTATGTTTTATCCCGTAGTAAAGATGCGAAACGCAAAAATGGAGTCAGATATCATACTTATCGGACCTTTTGGAGTAGAAATTATTTTTTACTTGCATCTGCCTGAAGCTGAGGAAATCCAACCTTCCTCTGATCATAGCTGGTATGCTTTAAATAAGGACGGTTCTAAAGTTATTAATCCACTGCTCTCACTAAAACGGACGGAAACGTTTGTCAAAAGTGTTTTAAAAACCTACAAAATTGATTTTCCTATACGTAAAGTCGTTTTAGCTCCTGATTTAGTTTTTCAATCGTTTCAGGAGCCATACGATACAGACTTTATTGATAAGCAGAATTACGAGCCGTGGGTGTATAATAAACGGAGATTAACTTCCCCCCTGAAACACAAGCAGCTGAAAGCTGCAGAAGCACTTTTAAACCACTGTCAGACGACGTCCTTTAAACGGCCTGCGTGGGATAGTGAAGAGGAAACTAACGAAGATTGATTGCTTCTTTTGGAAGAGGTCCAGGTTTACCTATATAGTATCCCTGACCATAATCCACTCCAAGTTCACGTACCCAGTTCCATTCATCTTCTGTTTCAATTCCTTCCGCCAGAACTTTAATACCTAAGCTTGAAGCACGGTTCATGACTTGAAAAAGAAAGTTTTGGCTGGTCAGGTCTTCATGACAATTCTGGATATAGGATCGATCGATTTTTAAGAAATCCGGTTTTAATAAACTTAACATCTCGAGCGTACTATACCCTGCTCCCACGTCGTCCAAGGCTACTTTCATCCCAGACGTTTTGTATGTATCTAAGATCGATTTTAAATGTTCTACATTAGTAACCTTTTCAGTTTCAACCACTTCAAATACTAAATCGGCAGGGTCGATATTAAACTCTTCTACCATTTGAAACGTATGTTTAAGGCAGAATTCCGGTACATAAATTGTGGAGGGGAGGAAATTAATAAAGATTTTCTGTCCCTTTGGTAAAAAGTCTGATTTTGCTTTTACAGCTGAGCGTCGTGCCTTCTGGTCAAGCATGGATTGGAGGCCTGAACGCTGGGCATAGGAAAATAAATCGCCTGGATTTATGCTCTTTCCCTTCGTGCGGAGAAGAGACTCATACCCAAAAATTTCATTTTCGTGCATGTCCACAATGGGTTGTAAGTGAGAAGTAAATGTCCCTTGCTGAATAATCTCCCCTAATGCAGGGTTATCCAATCTTTCGTACAGATGCTGAACTGAAATTGGGAAAGATTGAGTTGAATCTAAATTTAAAATGTGCAGCCATTCTTGGGCAGTAGCGGCTGAAAGCAAGGCATCTAAGGAAGATTTTAATTCCTTTTTAGAATTGTACCGATAAATAATGGTATCCTCATCTTCATGACTAACTAAAAGCTGTATGGATTTAAATGATTTCTTTCGGCTTAGTACGATAGACCCGCTTTCGGGGAGGAGGAAATATGTACCACAAAATTGACAGTCTGTCGGCATAAATACCCTCCTCTATAATGATGTTAAAATATGATATTACCATGTTTTTAAGTAAATTATCTTATTAAATAGGAGAAATGTCAGGTGTTCTTACTTATCATCAATCCAGAAGCTGGTCATGGAAAGGCAGAAAAGTTGTTTAGGGAAATCAAAAATGATCCTTTGTATCAAAATCACAAAGAGAATTTTCAAACGCATTTTTCTAAATACAAAGGACACGCAGAAAAAATTGCGGAGGAGTTTTGTACTCTTTACCACGATTTATTGACTTGCCTTATTGTGATCGGAGGAGATGGAACCCTTCATGAGGTAATAAATGGAGCGAAGAATTATCCTGATGTTCCTATCGGTTTTATCCCTGCTGGATCTGGGAATGATTTCGCCAGAGGGGTGGGACAGTCTACACGCGGCTTATCATTATTTCGAAACATAATAGAGGAGCCAGAGTGTCATTCAATTCGGGTAGGTATATTCACATCTTTTAACGAGCATGGATCAAGTCAGCGCTATTTTTTAAATAGTATTGGATTTGGTATGGACGGCCGTATAGTGGAAGCAGTCAATAAACCTGCTTTTCGTAAATGGACCAAGTATTTTCGATTAACATCGTTTATTTACTCGCTGGCTTTACTGAAAGTTTTACCAGACTTAGATCCCGTTTCTATTGATTTGAAAATTGATGGCAAAAAGATCGAATGTGAAAAAGCTACTATGGTTACTATCACAAATCATCCTTATTACGGTGGGGGCATGAAGATTTCCCCTAACGCAAATTACGAAAAATCTTCTTTTCAAATTATTATTATAGAACCTACGCCTAAATGGAAAATATTATCATTATTTTTAACCGTGTTTACCGGACGACATCTCAGCCGCAAAGAAGTACATGAATGGGAAGGCCAAACTGTGCACATCTCTTCGCTTGAGCCATTGCCTTTCCAGGCAGATGGCCAGAGCGGGGAGTGTTATGAATGTTGTATAAAAAAGAGTCCTTCTACAACGTCGATTTTTGTAGGATAAAAAAAGATATTTCTTGAAAGTAGGCAGAGCAATGAGTTAATCTAATTTAAGGTAACTCTTTTTAGATAACTTTAAAGACTTTGGAACGGTCCTAAAGTACGATATACTGATAGTAGTATAATCAAAGGCAGATTTGAGGAATTGAAGGTGAATTGGTTGGAACATATACTTGGTAATGATTGGACGGTAACACCAGCAGGAGGATCCACTGGAGAAGCATATTATGCCCAAACCGAAGGGAAACGTTTATTTCTGAAAAGAAATTCGTCTCCATTCCTTGCTGTGCTTTCTGCCGAGGGAATTGTACCCAAGCTTGTATGGACCAAGCGGTTAGAAAATGGGGATGTAATTACTGCCCAGGAGTGGTTGGAAGGGCGCGAGTTAAATCCGGAAGAAATGAAACATCCTCGAGTAGCCGCCCTGTTAAGTAAAATTCACCACTCGACAGAACTTCTTGATATGCTCATGCGATTAGGGAAGACACCATTGACTCCTCATGAGGTTTTGAGGGACTTAAAGGAAAACCAGCAAGTTCTTGACGAAGTTGCACCTAAACTCAATATACATCAGGCTATTAAATTCCTTGAATATAGAGTTGATGATGTAACGCACGACTTCCACGTGGTTTGTCACTGTGATACGAATCACAATAATTGGCTTCTCTCTTCTTATGACCAGCTTTATTTGATCGATTGGGATAACGCGATGGTTGCGGATCCTGCTCTTGATTTAGGGATGATGCTCTTCTCCTATATACCAGAAGAAAACTGGCATCATTGGTTAAAAGAATATGGAATCGATCCTGATACTCACTTATTCGAGCGGATGATTTGGTATTCTATTTCTCAGGCTCTCGCTTTCATTCAGTGGCACCAGATGAGAGGAGAGTATGACGAGGCTTCTATCCGAACAGAAAAGCTTAAGAAAATTATGGATAAACATAAAATCATTTAATGATTATACTTGAAGTCAAATGAAAAACCGTTGCTGTTACAGCAACGGTTTGTTTTTTATTTATTTTAACCTTCAGTAATCGTAGGAGTATATTTTAGTTTCTTCTCTTTGACTTCGGCGCTCATTTTTTCATTCATTTTTTCAAAAGGATATACAAATAGTGCGTAACCAGCGAACATTACAGAGAAAGTGGCCACCACTGTCATATCAATTACTTGGTTCATCAACTTCATAAATTAATTATCACTCCAATATCCGTTATTATCACGCAAATATAATGGTATATGAGAAAGCGTTTACAACCCAACCCCCTTTTTTCGGAGTTTTTATCAGTTAAGAGAAGAACTTCCTCTTCTTAGCTATATATCTTCCTCATGGTTAAACATAAGGGATATTAGGCACACATTCGTCTATATTCACCGTATTTAATAAAAACTTTAAATTGCAAGCTCGTTCATGGTACGATTTTAACGATAAGAGGAGGAATCTAACTATGCGCTTAAGAAATAAGCCCTGGGCCGATGATTATATGCGTGAGCATGATGATATCGTTGTTCAGGAACCGTTTGAAAAGTTAGGTAAATGGAGCGAATTATTTAAAAATCCACAGGCACCACTACACCTGGAAATTGGTTCAGGAAAAGGACAGTTCATAGCCGGTATGGGGAAACAGCATACTGATGTAAACTTTGTAGGAATAGAGCTCGTGAAAAGTGTGATTGTGGGAGCTCTAAAAAAAGTTCTAGATGCCGAAGTAGATAATGTAAGACTGGTGAACGAGGACGCAAAAGATCTTCGAGAGCTCTTTGGAGAGAATGAAATTGATCATTTGTATTTAAACTTCTCTGATCCATGGCCTAAAAATAGACATGAGAAGCGGCGTCTTACGTATCATACGTTTCTTGACCAATACAAAAAAGTTCTTATACCCGGCGGTGGAATCACATTGAAAACTGACAATAAAGGGTTGTTTGAATATTCATTAGTCAGCTTTTCACAATATGGAATGATATTGGAAGACGTGTCGGTTGACTTACACGCCGATGAGGATCCTCTTAATGTACCCACAGAATACGAGGAAAAGTTTTCTGCGAAGGGGCAGCCCATATACAGATGTCAAGCGCGTTTTGAATAAACACCCTTAGGCAGAGCTCTAGTCGTTATGGTAGACTAGAGCTATATTTGTGTTAGGGGAGATGCTTACATGAAGACGATGCAAATCGGACGAGCCAAATTGACCTGGCTGGATGGTGGAGTTACTCATATGGATGGAGGAGCTATGTTTGGAGTTGTTCCCAAGCCTCTATGGAGCAAGAAATATCCTGTTAACGAAAAGAATCAGATCGAGCTCCGGACTGACCCTATATTGTTAGATATTGATGGGAAACGTATGATCATTGATTCAGGCATCGGAAATAATAAGCTCACTGAGAAGGAACTTCGAAATTATGGAGTTAAAGAGGAATCAAAGATTGAGCAGTCTTTAAATGTATTGGGAATTAGCCGGCATGATATAGATTATGTTCTAATGACCCACCTGCATTTTGATCATGCCTGTGGGCTGACCATGTGGGAAGAGGACCATCTCGTACCTGCTTTCCCAGAAGCGAAAATTTTTACGAATTCTACGGAATGGGAAGAAATGAAGAATCCTAATATGCGATCAAAAAATACATATTGGGAAGAGAACTGGAAACCTGTAGAAGAACTGGTTCATACATATGAAGAGTCGATGGAGATTGTTCCAGGTCTTCGTATGATTCATACAAGCGGGCACAGTGACGGCCATTCCATTATAGTTTTTGAGGATGGTGATGAGACTTTTATTCATATGGCTGATATAATGCCCACGCATGCTCACCAAAATGTATTATGGGTATTGGCTTATGATGATTATCCGGTTACTTCTGTCCAAGAGAAGCAAAAATGGATGGCATATGGCTATGAGAGAAAAGCTTGGTATGTGTTCTATCATGACGCGAACTATTGCGCTCTGCAATTTGATGAAAATGGAAAGATCATAAATGAATTGAAACGAGAACCTCATTCCTATCCAGGAGAATAATAGAAAGCCCCGCTTTGTTAATTACAAAGCGGGGCTGCTATCTGTTCTTAATTAAGCTGAAGTTTCAGCAACATCTACAATCGTACCTGTTTCAGTATCGATGTAAAATTCGTACTGAGAGGTTTCTCCATCTTGGTTCTTAGAAATTCCACCACGATATACATCGTAGTTAATGCCATTTTTGTTAAGTTCCTCAGGCTTCATGTAAATCCAAGAGCCACTGATTGGTCCTTGTTTTTTAAAGGCTTCTTTTGCAATCTTGAGAGCTTTCTCAGGGGTTACGTTCTGGTTGCTGCTAAACTGTTGTTTTACTGCGTAGCCAGCCACTGCTCCTACACCGGCGGCTATTGCGACTTTTTTCCAATTCATTCACCAATCACCTCACAACTTTTTTCTACTTTTCACTATACTAGATTTTCCCGTTAAAAGGAAATTAAAACATAAGGACCGGATTTGTAGAAACGTTTTCAAAGTTCCGTTAAAATAGAGAAAGACGTACAAAAAGGAGAGGTACATAAATGAATCAGGAAACGAAAGATCTTTTTAAAACGTTAACCGAATTACCGGGAGCACCGGCAAACGAACACTTAATTCGTCAGTTCATGAAATCTGAGCTTGAAAAATACTCTGATGAAATTGTCCAGGATCGACTGGGGGGCGTATTTGGTCTTCGAGAAGCTAAAAAAGGCCCTACCGTGATGGTGGCCGGGCACATGGATGAAGTTGGGTTTATGGTGACTCAAATCACGGATAATGGAATGTTACGCTTTCAGCCGCTCGGAGGCTGGTGGAATCAGGTATTGCTTGCTCAGCGGGTCCAAGTGATTACAGAAAATGGCCCAGTAGTAGGTGTAATAGGATCGATTCCGCCGCACAATCTGACGCCGGAACAAAGAAAGAAACCAATGGAAATCAAAAATATGCTGATTGATATTGGAGCGGATGATCGAGAAAATGCTAAACTGATCGGTATTAAACCAGGACAGCCAATTGTACCAATATGCCCTTTTACTCCCATGGCCAATGAAAAGAAAATCCTTGCTAAAGCCTGGGATAATCGTTATGGATGTGGATTGTCCATAGAGCTTCTTAAAGAGCTTCAAGGAACCAAACTTCCAAACAAGTTATACTCCGGAGCCACTGTACAAGAAGAAGTTGGTTTGAGAGGGGCTCAAACAGCTGCAAACAAAATTGATCCAGATATTTTTTATGCTCTGGACGCCTCGCCTGCTAACGATATGAGTGGAGATAAAAAAGAGTTTGGGCAATTAGGTAAGGGAGCTTTACTTCGAATTGTAGATAAATCGATGGTTACCCATCGCGGGATTAGAGACTTCATTCTGGATACAGCAGAAACGCACAGTATCCCTTATCAGTATTTCGTATCGCAAGGAGGGACAGATGCAGGCCGGGTACACATCGCTAATAATGGTATTCCTTCCGCGGTTGTAGGGATATGCTCGCGTTATATCCATACTTCATCCTCCATTATTCATGTGGATGACTATGCGGCTGCAAAAGAATTGCTCGTTCATTTAGTTAAAACAACTGATCAAAAAGCAGTGGATCATATCCGGAAAAATGTATAGAAGTGTTAATGTCACGGTAAGCTGAGTTTAGCTTGCATGACTTTATCGAAATAATGTTAAACATTTGTATAAAGAAAGGTGTATAGACTGGTGAAAATATATGTTGGATCGCAAAACCCTACAAAAGTTGATTCAGTAAAACAAGTATTTGTAAATCATGATGTGACAGGCATGGAAGTCGAATCCAGAGTTGCTGCTCAGCCTTTTTCAGATGAGGAAACGCTGGAGGGTGCAATTAATCGAGCTCGTGAATGTGCATCTATGAATAAAAGCAACCTTGGGATCGGTCTTGAAGGCGGAGTAATGGAGATTGAGGGTGATCTATACCTTTGCAACTGGGGAGCACTTGTCGATTCGAAAGAAAATATATTTACGGCCAGCGGAGCGCGAATTGCTTTGCCAGACGAAATTAAAATGAGTTTGGAAAAAGGAAAAGAGCTTGGCGAAGTCATGGACGCTTATGCAAATAAGCATGAAGTGCGTAAAAATGAGGGTGCGATTGGAATTTTCACGAATGGGGTTATTCAAAGAGAAGAGATGTTTTCCCATGTGGTTAAATTATTAAAAGGGCAATGGGAATTTTATCAACAGTCTTAAAAAAGTGTGCCGACCCGAAGTAGGGCGGCACACTTTTTTGGTCAGAGCCGTAATTACTCATAAATATAATTTAAGACAGCCAGAGCTTGATCAATCGTCTCGACTGTAACATTAGCCTGGTTGGATAATTCTTTTAAGGGGTGAACCAGAGACTTAGGTCGAACAAGAATTAAGGGTTTACCAAGCTGAATAGCGGCACTGGCATCCATAGCTGTATTCCACTGCTTATAGTTTTCACCGAATAGAGCAATTACAGCATCCGATTTTTGAAGTAATACCTGAGTTCTAAAATTATTTACACTAGAAGCAGCATCATCTCGGTAAATGTTATCCGGCTGTTCACCCATAATGACTTCACCGATATTATCAGAACGTTCGTGGTTTTCCTGAGGTCCAACAAAATGGAGCGGTAAATCTTGCTCCTTTGCTTTACTCTTTACGTCATTACGCCAATCGTCATGAATCTGTCCTGCTAAATAAACAGTTAATTCCATTTAAATTACCTCCTTAAGGTATTAAATCTAACCTTAGTATGAAATAGTCTTATTTTTGTGTCTAGCGAAGGCACTTGATATAATTTCCAATTAAATTTAATTTGAGAAGGCAGCTAAGACGATAAGAAAACTCATTTAAGAAAATGATTTACCTAAGATAAGGCTCTGTTATTGTTGATTTTTCATAAGAGGCTTATTACACAATAGGGCCGGATTGTGGAGACTCAGTTTCGAGATATTGAGTGGAGAAAGGGGCGGAAGGGAACGGCTCGATTTCCGCGGCCCTGCACGAGGCAGGGTCTTTCGACATTGCCATAGGACGTGGCGATCTTAGTCGAACATCCCTTGCGCTGAGCTTCCTCGCGCTTAACAGCTCTGCGGGATCTCACCGATCATGTTCCTCTCGCAGGACTCTTCGCTGTTCCCTTCCGCCCCTTTGCGAATATTGAGAGCTCGGAATCCTCTGCATAAACGCCTTCCAATGAACAAGTATAACCGGGGATTACGTGGTTAAAACTGTAGGAACCCTGTTATATAAGCATTTTGAGGCAGATTCAGAATGGCTTCTATTTCCTATAGCGGGGTCCGTTATTCAAAACCATGTTGGGTTGGTGGGGAAATAGCGAGACTCCCGTAGGAGAAGAAGCTAGGCAAGACCCCACAAGGAGCGATAGCGACTGAGGAGGCTTGCCAGTTTCCCCACAGGAAAGCGAGTTATTTCCCCGCCAGCCCTACTCTCTATTCTAGTAACGGGCCCAATTGTCTCGAAACTGAGTCTTACAGTAACGGGAGCTTAACCATAAATCATCACGGAAGTTTAACAAAGCTTAATTTAAAGGTTTGTCTTGCGGGAATTTGTTGTCCTTCTACTTTCCTGTTCATCTAGTAGAACTCGAATGACATCATCGGAATGTTGACTGCTGGTGGTACATTGACTTACTTCAGCGGGTAAACTCTGAGATCGTTATTGAAGTTCCACTGCTGGTTCAAGAAATTGTACACTTAGAAAGAGCTTGCATTTCCCCTAAAGCCGCTGTTTGTAGGTCTATTTATTTATATTAATAATAGTTCATTAGTGGTGTATTCAGGTGTGATTAGTTTATGTACCTTTCTGTATTTACACATGTAAATAAAAAATGTACTATTAATTTTGTAAGTCTAAAAGGAGGAGCAGAATGAAAGCATTTTTAGAGAGAAAAGGGATTCATATATCTGTTCACACCTACTTAATTACGGCGTTAAGCTATATGGCACTTGGACTGTTCTCATCATTAATCATTGGTCTTATTATAAAGACGGTGGGCGAACAACTGACCCTCGGAGTTGTCTCTGACGCATTTATTGAAATGGGTACCTTTGCTATGGACAGTAAAATTTGGGGAGGAGCCATAGGGGCTGCTATTGCCTATGGATTGAAGGCTCCTCCGCTTGTTATTTTTGCCTCTTTGTTCAGCGGAGCATACGGAGCTGAGCTAGGGGGACCAGCTGGAAGTTATATAGCTGCCCTTGTTGCTACCGAATTTGGAAAGTTGGTAAGTAAAGAAACAAAAATAGATATTATTCTGACGCCATTTGCAACCATTACGGTCGGCTTTGTGATTGGAGCTGTCATTGGCCCTCCTATAGGCGGATTTATGACCGGTTTTGGTGAAGTCATTAACTGGGCAACACTTCAACAGCCCTTAATAATGGGGGTTCTAGTCGCAGTACTTATGGGAATAGCATTAACTGCCCCTATCTCAAGTTTAGCTATTGCATTAATGCTTTCGATTGATGGAGTAGCTGCCGCTGCAGCTACCGTAGGCTGTGCTGCTCAAATGATTGGTTTTGCAACAATTAGCTATAAAGATAACGGATTCGGCGGTTTTATAGCTCAGGGAATTGGCACGTCCATGCTTCAAATTGCTAATATAGTCAAGAAACCAATCATTATTCTGCCACCTACAATTGCAGGTGCTGTATTGGCTCCATTTGCGACCGTCTGGCTGGAACTAGAGAACAATGCAGCTGGGGCGGGAATGGGGACGAGCGGGATGGTTGGTCAGATCATGACGTTTCAAACAATGGGCTTTACTTGGCAGATAGCAGGTATTATATTTGTTCTGCACCTCCTTGCTCCAGCGGTTATTAGTTACATTATTGCGTTATGGTTTAGAAAAAGAGGCTGGATCAAGCCGGGAGATATGACAATCGAGTATGATTAGAATTATAATGAACGAAAAATTGGAGGTGAGCAAAATGATTAAGCTTGAGTCCGATGGGCATCTTCGATCACTCTTAGAAGAAGAGGATGTGATATTGTTGTTTTCTGCCAATTGGTGCCCTGACTGCCGAGTAATTGAACCGGTGCTTCCAGAAATTGAGGATAAATTTAGTGAATGGACTTTTGTCTATGTAGATAGAGATCAATTTATCCATATATGCTCTGAGTATGATGTTTTTGGTATCCCTAGTTTTATTGCTTTTAGAGATGGGAAAGAGACTGGGAGGTTTGTAGGGAAACAGAGAAAGTCTCAGGAAGAAATTGAAGATTTTATACGAAATGCCTCATAGTGAACAAGCTGTGCTTTCTTTGCACAGCTTGTTTACTTTTTTAAGTAAGTGAGGATGTGTATAATAGGTAGAGGTATCCGTAAGCTAAATTATGCTAAAATAAATAAGGGAATTGATTTCTTCCATCAATTAAGGAGGAAAAAAGGATGAAAATGACAAGCGTAAAAATGAAGAAGAAATTAGAAGACCGTCTTCACCATCAGGATTGGAAGACGACTTATAATCGCGATAAAGATACGTTTCGTATTGAGTGGCGTGACAGTGGGGAAGGGATTACAATTACTCTACCTAATGTAATTTCCAAGTATGAGTCTCGCGGGGAAGAAGCAATTGATGAACTGGAGGATCACGTGCAAGAGGCTTTGAGAGTAATGAATGAAACTCATGATCTTTCTGGGAAAGAACAACAGATCTTTCCTGTTATCAGAGCCGCATCTTTTCCGACAGAAACAGAAAACGGAAAAAAGCTGGTTCATTCAGAACATACAGCTGAGACCAGGGTTTACTATGCATTGGACTTAGGAAAGTCTTTTCAGTTAATTGATGAAAGCATGGTTGAAAAAGAAGAATGGACTTTAGCACGGTTGAAGGAAGTTGCAAGTTTTAATGCCCGCTCACTGCCTGTTGAAATGAAAAAAGATACAGTGTACGGTAATGATTTCTACTTCCATTCTACTAAAGATGGGTACGATGCAAGCCGTATCTTGAATGAGGTCTTACTGGAGGAACTTAAGGCAGAGTGTAAGGGCGAGTTAGCCATTAGTGTACCTCATCAGGACGTCATTATTTTTGCTGATATTCAGAATTCAGAAGGTTACGACATTCTCGCTCAAATGGCTATGAAGTTTTTTGCGGAGGGCACCGTGCCTATTACTTCATTGTCCTTCCTGTATGAGGATAAACAGTTAGAACCTATTTTTATACTTGCTCAGAAACAACCGAAAAAAGAGCGAAAGGACGATTAAGTTATGGATGTATTTTACAATGAAAAAGGTATTGGGGATGTATTGATTATTCCTATTAAAGAAGGGAACCGCCAAACATTTAAGCAGGAAGCTTATGGGGATGTGGTTAAAATTACTGATAACAGGGATGGATCATTGCTCGGATATAATATTTTTAATGCATCCAAGTATTTTAATCTGCCAGGTGAGGGGAAAATGTTGCTGACGGAGGAAATGCTTCGTCCAATTAAGGATTTGTTTACACAGAATCAGCTGGAAGACGTCCTGGATTTTGATTTAAGTCCTAAATTTGTAGTGGGATATGTTGAAGGCATAGAACCTCATGAAAATGCGGATAAACTTAAAGTCTGTCAGGTGAATACAGCTGATGAACAATTGCAGATCGTATGCGGAGCTCCCAATGTGGATCAGGGACAGAAAGTCGTAGTAGCTAAAGTTGGAGCAACTATGCCGGGCGGAATGAAGATTAGCGACGCTGAATTACGTGGGGTACCGTCAAGTGGAATGATCTGCTCGGCTAAAGAACTAGGTTTACCAGATGCACCTAAAGAAAAAGGGATTCTTGTTCTCTCTGACGAATATGAAGTTGGGGCTCCTTTTGAATTTTAATGCCAGTATAAAGACAAAGCAGCCTGGCTGCTTTGTTTTTTTTACGAATTCTTAATTTTTAAAGCGATTGTAAACCAAACATCAAACAAAAACTGTTAAAATAAAAGGGACCACAAGAGATTTACATATAGGAAAAGAGAGTGAGAAAATATGTGGAATGATATTAAAAATAAATTTAAACAATGGTTTGATGATGAAGCAGATACCCCGAAAGAGATAAAGGAACAACCTAAAAGACAAGAGCGTCAGGAATTGAATGCAAAAACAAAAATGACTTATCGGTATCCTAAGCAAGGGGAGTTTCGGTTCCCTGTTATTCCGGATCAGGGTTCAAGAGCTGATAAAACAGCAGATACTTCCAGCAGGCCGGAAAGGGCTAGACGAAACCAGAACTCAAATCGTACAGAGGAACAAGAAAAGCATGAACATACAAAATCTACTAATAATGAGGCGAAGAAACAGAAAGAAAGTGAGAAAAAAGAGCTCCCGGAAACTTCTACGGTTCCCTTCACACCTACGGATGTTCCTTCGCCTATCTACGGCTACCATAATCGTCAGTTGACTGCGGGTATAGAAAAAATTGAAAACACGGTAGAAAATAAGTTTCCCGGGGATTCTTTTACAAATGATGAAGAAGCCTGGCAGGATCTGAGAAGAAGGTTGAGAAGCAAAGTCACGGAGACCAAAACCATTCAGCCAAAACCTGAGAAAAAGGATCAACCATCAGTTGAAAAGCAAGAAGAAGTTTCTCTAACCGAAGAAGGAAATACTGATTCAGCTGAAGAGGGACTGCCTTCCTACCTGACATCTATGCAATCTTCAGAAGAAGGGACAATAGACTCCAAAAAAAAAGGACCTGAACAATTTGAGGAGCCGGCTGCAACCCTTGAACTAGAGGAACAGGAAGAAGATACCGCGATTAATTCTGAAAGTACCGCAACTGAAGAACAGCCTTCTGTTTTTCAGCCAATTGAGGCTGAAGAAACGGAGGAGGTGGCAGAATCCTCCCAAAAGCAAGAGCGGTTGGAAACAAAGCTTTTAGAAGAAGGTGAAGCTACTGCTGATCCGGTTGTAAATTATGAGAAAAAGGAAGAGCCTGAACAGCCTGAACGGAAAGAAAAGATAAATGGGGGAGAGAAGAAAAGAAGTGTTCCCTTCAATGTTATCATGACACCGAGGGATAAACGCACGCGAGATCAAAATAATCAGGGAAAAACAGTAACAGCTGAGAAGCCAAACAAAACGATTAATGTTTCAGGATCTACTACAGCAGATGAAAAGCAAAGCAGCGTGGAAAACTCTCCTCGTAAAGAATACAAAACGCCTTTACATTTGCTGGAAGATTCAAGGCAAACGACAGGCGAGGATGAAGACTGGACAGCTCAGCAAATGGAACTGCTTGAAACCACGCTAAGACATTTTCACGTTCGTGCTAAAGTAGTGAATGCTATGAAAGGCCCTACAGTAACCAGGTTCGAAGTACAACCTGAGCCTGGCGTTAAGGTTAGTAAAATAACCAATTTAGCAGATGATATTAAGCTCAGTATGGCAGCTCGTGATATTCGAATTGAAGCCCCTATCCCTGGAAAACAGGCCGTAGGTATAGAGGTTCCGAATCCTAAAGCTCAAATGGTTGGGTTGCAGGAAATATTTGAATCGGAGGCTTTTCATAAGGACCCATCCCCCTTATCTGTAGGGTTAGGGCTTGATATCGGCGGTTCTCCAATTGTTACGAATTTGAAAAAGATGCCTCATGGATTAATTGCCGGTGCGACAGGCTCAGGGAAGAGTGTATGTATTAACACCATTCTGATTAGTCTTCTATATAAAGCTCATCATGAAGACGTAAAGTTTTTATTGATAGACCCTAAGATGGTAGAACTGGCTCCTTATAATGATTTGCCGCATTTAGTATCTCCTGTCATCACAGATGTGAAAGCTGCGACCTCCGCTTTAAAATGGGCGGTAAAAGAAATGGAAGAACGGTATGAGAAATTTGTTCAAGAAGGGGTACGCGATGTAGAGCGTTATAATGATAAAATGGTTAAGCAGGCTCGCGCTGGTGAGAAGCTTCCATATTTAGTCATTGTCATTGATGAATTAGCTGATTTAATGATGGTCTCTCCGCAGGACGTTGAAGATTCCATCTGCCGAATCGCTCAGAAGGCAAGAGCATGCGGCATCCATTTGCTGTTAGCTACACAGCGGCCTTCCGTAGATGTAATTACGGGGCTCATTAAAGCGAACATTCCCACAAGAATTGCCTTCAGTGTATCTTCTCAGGTGGACTCAAGAACAATTATTGATTCTGGGGGCGCTGAAAAGCTATTAGGAAAAGGGGATATGCTGTTTGTAGAAAATGGTTCAGGTCAGCCATTAAGAATTCAGGGAGCCTTCTTATCGGATGAGGAAATCGAGCGTATTACCAATTATGTGAAGAAAATAGCTCCACCTCAGTATTTGTTTCATCAGGAAGAGTTGATGAAGCAAATTTCAAACGAGGAAGAAACAGATGCTCTTTTTGAAGAAGCGGTTCAATTTGTTATGGAGCAGAATGGTGCGAGTGCTTCACTGATTCAGCGTCGTTTTAAAGTAGGGTATAACCGTGCGGCTCGTTTAATTGACCAGATGGAAGAATACGGGATTATTTCCGAGCAGAAAGGAAGTAAACCAAGAGATGTCCTTTTAACGCACCAGCAAGTGGAAGAAATGCTTAGTTAACCTGTAGATTTGAAGTCAGCCAGCAGAAATACTTGTGGAAAAGTTTGTAGTTCTATATGATAAGACTTGAATGTAACGACACAGTTTTTACTGACCCCAATGTTTAAGGAGTTTAGTTATGAAGGAAATAGCACGTAAGTTGAATGGCGAAATCAGTCGTTTAACGAATAAAACTTTTAAATTTGATAAGCGAGTTTCAGAGGGATGGTTTTCTGCAGTTTACTTCTTAAAAACAAGAGATATTGTAGCTGACCAGCTTCCTGAACACAAAGTAACCATGCAGTTCTTTCAAAAGGATACCGCTGTACTATGCGGTACGGATGAAGCCATTGCTCTTATCCATACATTTGCGGAAAATCCTGAGGAACTGGAGATCCATTCTTTAAAAGATGGAGATAAAATTAGTCCTTATGAAACAGTACTGACGATTACAGGACCTTATCAGCTGTTCGGTTTTCTGGAAGGGATCATAGATGGAATTCTGGCCAGGCGAACTTCTGTAGCCACCAACGTCTATAATGTGGTAAAAGCCGCCCGTTCTTCAGGCCGTCAAAAGCCGATCATTTTCATGGGTGACCGCGATGATCATTTTACTCAACAAGCAGGAGATGGATATGCAGCTTTCATAGGCGGCTCCACTGCCCAGGCTACTCACGCTATGAATGAATGGTGGGGGAAAGAGGGAATGGGAACAATGCCCCATGCTTTAATTCAGATGTTCAAGGGGGACGTAGTTGCCGCTACGAAAGCCTATCAGAAACAATTTCCGGATGATCAGCTTATGGCGCTTGTCGATTATAATAACGACGTGATTACCGATTCTTTGAAGGTGGCTCGTGAATTTGGTGAGGACTTAAAAGGTGTGAGGGTAGATACATCCCGCAACCTGGTAGATAAGTATTTCCTAAGAAACCAGCATTTAATGGGTACATTTGACCCCAGAGGAGTAAATCCGGAACTCATTTTTGCTTTGCGGAGGTCATTGGATAAAGAAGGATATCGTCATGTGAAAATAGTCGTCAGCGGTGGTTTTACTAAAGAAAGAATCCGCGCTTTTGAAGAGCAGAAAGTCCCGGTTGATATGTATGGTGTAGGTGGAAGTCTATTGAAAATTGGTATTGGGTTCACGGGGGACAATGTTCTTATTAATGGAGAACCTGAAGCCAAAGAAGGACGCAGATATAAAGTGAACCCAAGACTGGAATACGTTCCGTTTCATAAAGAGGAGGAAGGTGAATAAAGGCACATAAGTATGTGCCTTTTTTTTACACATGTAGAAATTTGGGATGAAGAGCCTCTTTTTCTAATCTTGTTTCCATGGTAAGATAAGTAAGGTTATTCGAGACTTGGAGGTTTGGGTCTAAGATAACGAATGAATAAATCGCACTTTAATGGCTGTTACATACACTATACTTAAAGTGATCCACATTATTTTGGAGGTTCTTGTTTATGACAACTTACCATTTCGTTGGTATCAAAGGAACAGGAATGAGTTCGCTTGCACAGATTCTGCATGATTCTGGAGAGAAAATTCAAGGATCAGATGTAGAAAAGCACTTTTTTACTCAAGAGGTTCTGGAAGAGAAAAATATTGAAATACTGCCTTTTTCAAGTAAGAATATACATGCCGGGCTTACAATAATTGCAGGGAATGCTTTTAACGAGGAACATGAAGAAATAAAAGAAGCTAAGAAACTTGGAATCCCTTTTTACTGGTATCATGAGTTTTTAGGTGAATGGCTTCAGCAGTACACCAGTATTGCCGTAACAGGTGCCCATGGAAAAACATCAACGACTGGTCTGCTTGCTCATGTTTTATCCGAAAACTATCCTACGTCTTATTTAATAGGCGACGGTACAGGCAAAGGACATGAAAACAGCCAATACTTTGCTTTTGAAGCTTGTGAGTATCGCAGGCATTTTCTATCTTACCACCCAGATTATGCGATAATGACGAATATTGACTTTGATCACCCGGACTATTTTAAGAGCATAGATGATGTTTTTGAAGCATTTCAACAAATGGCAAAGCAAGTGAAAAAAGGCATTATAGCCTGTGGAGATGACGATCATCTGCAGCACATCCAGGCAAATGTCCCGGTTCTTTATTATGGTTTTGCAGATACGAATGATTTTCAGGCTCAAAACATCAGAGAAAGCAGTGAAGGAACCACCTTTGATGTGTTTGTCAGGAACAATTTTTATGACACATTTACCATTCCTCAGTTTGGGAATCATACTGTTTTAAATGCATTGAGTGTAATTGCTATTTGTCACTACGAAGAAATGTCAGCAGAAGAAATTAAAAAATTATCCACCTTCAAAGGAGTTAAACGGCGTTTTACTGAGAAAGAATGGGGCAATCAAATATTGGTTGATGACTATGCCCATCACCCAATTGAGATTACCGCAACGATTGACACTGCTAGAAAGAAATATGGAGAACGCCCCGTAGTCGCTATCTTTCAGCCTCATACCTTTACTAGAACTAAAACCTTTTTGCATGAATTTGCCGAGAGTCTAAAACTTGCGGATTATGTATATTTGTGTGATATCTTTGGTTCAGCAAGGGAGAATCAAGGAAAGTTGACGATAGAAAATTTACAGGAATTAATCCCCGACTCACATGTATTGACACTGGAGGAAACTTCCAGGCTGCAAACCTTTGAAGATGGAGTCTTGTTATTTATGGGAGCAGGAGACATTCAAAAGTTTCAAAATGCCTATGAAAATGCTAAGTAGTTAAAAGGCGTGCGGCTTCTCTGTATAGAACTGCACGTTTCTTTTTACTCATTTTCCTGAAATTATCATAAAAATGACTGATTAAAGAGGGTAATCCCATGTATTTATCGAATATAACCATTTAATGTGGATATCACGTTTTAATTTCTTCGAACTTGGGGAATAATTAAGAACGTGACAATTACATAGTCGAAGGAGTTGCAGGGGGCATGATAATCATTCTCTACATTGCTGCATTAATTGCAGCGGTGGCTTTTGCTGTTCTAGTCATCTTTCTGGCCAGAACACTGACAGCTGTGCGTCGAACCATGAACAACGTTGCTGATACACTTGAAGGTGTAGAGAAGCAAATGGAGGGAATTACCCTTGAGACGACAGCCCTCTTGAACAAGACCAACAAATTAGCTGAAGATGTCGGGGAAAAATCTGAAAAACTAAATACATTAGTTGACGGAGTTAAGGGCATCGGGGATACTGTTCAAGAGTTTAATCAATCCATAAGATCCATATCAATGGGGTTAACCCAGTCCGCCCAGGATCATACTGAGAGTGCTGCTCAAGCTATGAAATGGGGACAAGTGGCAATTAATTTATGGAAGAAAGCTAAAAAAGAAGAAAAATTTTAAGGAGGAGATTTTAATGAGTTACAATCAGCAAAATAATAGCAATGGGGCAGGAAGAGATTTTGTACTAGGTTCACTAATCGGAGGAATTGTTGGCGCAGTTGTCGCTTTACTATTTGCTCCAAAATCAGGACGTGAGCTACGTGACAACATTAATGAAAGTTCTACAGGCTTGAGAGAGCGTGCTGGAGAATGGAAAGATGTAGCATATGAAAAAGGCGGAGCCTGGAAAGATCGTGCTGTAGAATCTTCTTCCCAGTTCTCTAAAAATGTTACTGAGAAATCACAGGATCTAAGTGGAAAAGTTAAGGATAAAGTTAAAAATATTCGCACTAATGAAGACGATGAAGCAGAAAAAGCAGCTCAAGAAGTAGCTGAAGCTATTGAAGAAGCAGCTCAAGAGCTTGAAAAGCAGCAAGATTCCACAACGTCTTCTAATGTATAAGATAATTTTAAATGGTGGAGGCCACAGTGTCTCCGCCATTTTTAGCTAGTAGGAGGTAAATAATGAGTATACAATTACTACAGACAAAAGAAGATTTTACAAAAGTGCTGGAAAGTGAACCAGTGTTCTTTCTTTTAAAGCACAGTCTAACATGTCCAATTTCAGCAGCAGCTGAAAGTGAATTTGAACGTTTTAGTCAGCATTCGGAAATTCCATGCTATGAACTATTTGTTCAGGAGGCCAGGGAGCTTTCTAACCAGGTAGCAAGTGACTTTGAAGTACGTCATCAGTCTCCACAGGCTATTTTGTTCAATGAACAGCAGGTGGCATGGCATGACAGTCATGGGGCTGTGACGAATGAGCGTCTTAATAAGGCAGTACAAGAATAAATAAAAGCGCAGGGCATATCCTGCGCTTTTATTATTATTGATTTACTTGAAATACGAGGCTTTTCACTTACTATACATCCAGTAATAGTGGGCTTAATTTTCTATATCCTAATGTCTGATGGATTTTTTCTTTTATTTCTTATTAAAGAATTCTTTCTCTAAGGGTGACAACATATGAAATATTAGCTATAATTGTCCCTAATTATCAATAGGATGAATTATTTTAATTTTACTACTAATTATTTCTAGGGGGACGCACACATGAGTAACCAACAACTCGACCAATTACGCAGTCAATTAGATGAGGTAAATTTAGAGCTTCTGAATTTAATCAATAAACGCGGTGATCTAGTAAAGGAAATTGGTCAAATTAAAGAGCAGCAAGGAACGAATCGATTTGATCCTGTAAGGGAAAGAACCATGCTGGATCATATATCAAGCCATAACGACGGTCCTTTCGAAGATTCCACTGTGGTTCATTTATTCAAAGAAATCTTCAAAGCTGGGCTTGAGTTACAAGAAGATGACCACAGAAAAGCCCTTCTTGTTTCCAGAAAGAAAAAGCCGGAAGATACCATTGTGGAAATCAACGGAGAAAAAGTGGGAGATGGAAACCCGCACTTCATTATGGGGCCTTGCGCGGTAGAAAGTTACGAACAGGTCTCAACTGTAGCTAAAGCTGTTAAAGGTGAAGGATTGAAGATGCTCCGCGGTGGTGCATTTAAACCTAGAACCTCCCCATATGACTTCCAGGGACTAGGGATTGAAGGATTGAAAATGCTGAAGCAGGCAGGCGATGAGAATGGCTTAGCCGTTGTAAGTGAAATTGTGAACCCGGCTGATCTTGAAGAAGCACTGGATTACCTGGATGTTATCCAAATCGGAGCCCGTAATATGCAGAACTTCGAACTCTTAAAAGCTGCTGGTTCAGTAAATAAACCTGTTCTATTAAAACGAGGAATGTCAGCTACTATTTCCGAATTCATTAATGCGGCTGAGTACATTATCTCTCGTGGGAATAAAAATATTATCTTGTGCGAGCGTGGTATCCGCACCTATGAAAAAGCGACACGAAACACCTTGGATATCTCTTCTGTACCAATTTTGAAACAGGAAACTCACTTGCCTGTGATGGTAGATGTAACTCACTCCACTGGCCGACGTGATCTCCTGCTTCCTGCAGCTAAAGCGGCTATGGCTATTGGTGCTGACGGAGTAATGGCTGAAGTCCACCCTGATCCAGCTGTTGCCCTATCTGATTCAGCTCAGCAAATGGATATTCCAACTTTCCAGTCATTTATGAGAGAGTTATCAAAATAATACGTCATTAAAAAGCTAGGCTGTTATTCAGTCTAGCTTTATTTTTTGGGATAGGCTCATTTCGTCACAGAGCGACAGATATGCTGGCTCATCGCCTTTTAATTGTTATTTAGACCCATTGTATACATATTGATAAAAATAGGCTTAGAATGGATTGAGTTAGCTATGTAAGACTCTGTTTTGTTCTGGTTAAGGAATCCGTTATAATAAAATGGGTAATCTTATATATAAGGATAAAGAGGCAGACATTGCGCGACGACGCTATCTGTCGTATGATTATTTTATTAAAAATTTGCAGCAGTGGACTAACTAAGGAGGATGCATGATGAATGTAACAATATATGATGTAGCAAGAGAGGCAAACGTATCTATGGCTACCGTTTCACGTGTAGTGAATGGAAACCCAAACGTAAAACCTGCAACAAGGAAAAAGGTGCACGATGCCATTGAACGGTTAGGGTATCGTCCAAACGCAGTCGCCCGAGGTTTAGCCAGTAAAAAGACAACGACAGTCGGTGTAATTATACCTGATATCTCAAGTATTTTCTTTGCTGAGCTTGCCCGTGGAATCGAAGATATTGCCACTATGTATAACTACAACATTATCTTAAGTAATTCTGACCAGAATAAGGATAAAGAATTGCACCTAATTAACGCTATGCTAGGTAAGCAAGTAGATGGATTAGTCTTTATGGGAGGAAAAATTACAGATGACCATATCCAGGAGTTCAAATCTTCTTCCGTACCTATTGCTTTAGCAGCGACAGTGGATGAGACAGGGGAGACTCCTGCTGTAAATATCGATTACCAGCAAGCGGCTTATGAGGCTACAGAGTTATTACTATCTCATGGCAACAAAGAAGTAGCTTTTGTATCAGGACCTGAAGATACTATTATTAATGTACAAAAACTTGAAGGTTATAAAAATGCTATGAAGGCTAATGGATTTGACTCGCCTGAAGATTATATTGTATCTGGGGACTATTCGTATGATTCAGGTATTGAAGCCTTAGAGCAGCTGCTAGAATTTGATAAGAAGCCAACTGCAGTTTTTGTCTCTTCCGACGAAATGGCACTAGGGGTTATTCATGGAGCGCAGGACAGAGGTATTCGCGTACCAGAGGATCTAGAAGTATTTGGATTTGATAACACACGCCTGGCAACTATGGTACGCCCAACACTATCAACTGTAGTTCAGCCTATGTACGATATAGGAGCCGTAGCGATGCGCCTATTAACGAAATTCATGAACAAGGAAGAGGTCGAGGAGCAGAATGTGATTTTACCTCACCGAATTATTGAAAGAAACTCAACTCAGCAGAAATAGTACCGATATAGTAAGTAGACTGTATTTGTACGAAACTGAGGAGAGAGCATTATGACTAAAAAAGACTTGTTAACTCCCATTGGTATTACGATCGGATTCATCATGGTTATATTCGGTATTGCCTCTAACGCTGGATTTGGAGGCATGACTTCCTTTATACAGGCCTCCTCTATCGTTATTGTACTTGGTGGTCTGGTTGCTGCTTTATTAGTGAATTTCAACATAAGTGAAGTCAAACTGACTTATCGTGTAACAAAAGAAGCTTTTAAACAGACGGATATGAATCTGAGACAGTTAATCAATCTTTTTGTGGGATTATCAGAACGAGCCCGGCGTGAGGGATTGCTTGCTCTTGAAGCACAGCTTGATGAGGTCAAAGATCCCTTTATCAAGAAAGGGATCTTACTTGCTGTTGATGGAATTGAACCTGAAGTAATTAATGATATTATGAATGCTGAAATTACTGCAGTAGAAGAGCGGCATCAGCGTGGAAGAGCAATTATAGAGAAAGCAGGAGAGTACGCTCCCGCATGGGGGATGATCGGAACATTAATAGGTCTTGTGCTGATGCTCCAAAGCCTATCAACTCCTGAAACACTTGGGCCGAAAATGGCAGTAGCTCTGTTAACTACGTTCTATGGAACGCTTTTAGCCAATCTCGTTTTTATTCCCATGGCGGGTAAACTTGAGAATAAAACGGAACAAGAAATATTTATGAAACAAGTTATTATTGAAGGGGTCATAGGCGTTCAGTCTGGTCAGAATCCCAAGATCCTTGAAGAAAAACTTAGTGCGTTTCTATCTGAGGAAGATAAAGCAATTGTCGACGTCGAAGAGGATAAATCTCTAGGGGAAGCGGCTAATGAAGCTTAGGCGAAGGAAGAAACCACACAATAATGGGACTCCAAAATGGATGACCACTTATGCGGATATGATTACCTTAATACTGGTTTTCTTTATTTTATTATTCTCGATGTCTCAAATTAACTTAGTCAAATTCGACGCATTATCAGAATCTTTTCGTAACCGAATGATCTTTGATTTTTATCCTTACCCTGTCAAAAGTAAGTTTCCTACGGAACAAACTAAAATCCAGGATAGTGGGGATAAAAACAATGAATTTCATGAACCTACCGAAACTCCTGAGCAGATAACTGAGGAAGAAGCTGAAGAAAAAGAAGAAAACCAAGATTTAGAAGAACTAAAAAAAGAAGTGGATCAATATCTGGAAGAGAATGAGCTCAATGATATTATATCAGCCAGCCAAACTAAACGAGGAATAGTACTCGTTCTGGAAGAACAGCTTATTTTTGAAACAAGTGAAGCTGAAATTCTAGATGGAGCTAAACCTTTTTTAAGGAAAGTGGGTACGCTTCTTAAGAACATTCCTAATTTTGTAAAGGTGGAGGGCCATACAGATAATAGGCAGATTTCTACATATCGTTATCCTTCTAACTGGGAATTGTCAGGTGCACGTTCTAGCAGTGTGATTCGTTACTTGCTGAAGAATACGAAAAACTTAGATTCTGAACGATTTACGGCTGTCGCATATGGTGATACGCGCCCTGTAGCGCCAAATGATTCAGAAGAAAATTGGCGTAAGAACCGAAGAGTTGAAATTGTCATTTTAGATCCGGATTATGAAAGTTAAAAGATGTGTGAAAGCCACTACTGTCAAGTAGTGGCTTTTTGTCATAATGAATTATATTTTTTTTGATTGGTAATTAACTGCAGGGATTTCTCCAAAAGTTTTTCATTTTTTTCAGTGATTTCTTTTCTTCGTGGGATAGGGTTATACGCATCATCGGGGTCATGCCAGTTTTCCGGCAATGGCACAGGTGACTCTTTTTCCCATTTTTTTATCCAGTCTTTTGGAAGGGGACCTTTGAAATGAGCCCCTTCTGACATAACCTTCCAAATTTGAGCCCATGCTCTAGGCACTACACGCCAAATATCATAGCCGCCTCCACCTAAAGCGATCCATTTTCCATTACAATACTGATGAGCTAATTCATGAGCGAGTGCAGGAATTCTTTCATAAATTTTCATAGTTGAGCATAAGTGAGTAAGCGGGTCTAAGAAATGGGCGTCCGCTCCGTTTTGTGTAACAATTACATCAGGTTTAAAATAGTGAACAATTTCTTTCATAGCGGTTTCGTAAACATGGAGGAAAGATTCATCCTCAGTAAAGGCGTCTATAGGTAAATTGAATGAATAACCATAGCCTTCTTTAAGGCCTCTTTCATTTACATTTCCAGTTCCAGGAAATAAATAGCGTCCTGTCTCATGTATAGAGAAAGTACATACATTTGGGTCATCATAAAAAGCCCATTGCACACCGTCGCCATGGTGGGCGTCTGTATCAACATAGAGAACTTTACAATCATATTTTTTCCTAAGATATTTAATTCCGACAGCCCCGTCATTATAAATGCAAAATCCTGAGGCTTTTCTTTCAAATCCGTGGTGAAGCCCGCCTCCTAAATTCAAAGAGTGTTTAACCCGGTTTTCCATAACGGCATCTATAGCGGATAATGTGCTTCCAACTAATAAAGAAGATGCCTCGTGCATCCCTTTAAACATAGGAGTATCCTCCGTGCCAATTCCAAACTCCATGCCATCTTCTTCCGATAATAAGCCTTCTCCAGCCTGTTTTACTGCTTGAATATATGTTCGACTATGAGCAAGGGAAAGTTCTTCTTCTGTGGCGTGTCTAGGCGTAATAAAATGATCCTGCGTTAAAGTTGAAGAAGCCTCTAATAATTCTTTCGTAAGTATAACTCTCATTTGGTTAAAGGGGTGATCATCCCTAAATCGGTAACTAGTAAAATCATCGGTGAATACAAATCCTGAATGGCAACTCATAAAGTCAACCCTGGACTTTTTGGCCATAAGACGTCGTAGCCTTCTGCCTTAAGGTCTTCAATTGTTGGTAATGGGTTCATCGTCTGGATACGTACCACAATAACTTTATATTTAGGTTCAGGTTTGTATGGATAAATTAAGACAGAGCTGATATTTACCTTTCTTTGTCCAAACACCTGCATAACCTGAGGCAGTATTCCAGGTTTATTGATCACTTTCACTTCAATTTGAGAGCTTTGTACGTGGGTTCCAGTTAATTGGATAAGCGTATAGAGCATATCTTTTTCAGTGATGATACCTACTAATATATTGTTCCTTGTGACAGGTACACAAGCGATTTCCTGCTCATAAAAAATCGAAGCCACCTCTTCTACAAAATCTAATGGGTGGACTGTAGTTACTGGGAAAGTCATAATTGTTCGAATCGGATTCTGAAGTTCATCCGGTGTTGCGTCTTCCTCAAAAATAGATGGGCTGGCATCCCTAACATCGCGATCAGACACGATACCGATAACTTCATTATTCTCATCCACTATAGGTAGATGGCGTATATGATTTTCGTGCAGTAATTTGAGAGCGGTTTCAATAGTTTCCTCAGGAGAAAGAGTAATGACTTCAGTTTTCATGATTTCTTCCACTAGCATAACGGTTACCTCCTTGATTGACGGTACTGATGTCGAGTAAGAAAACGGAGAATATCAAATTGCTCTACTGATTCTTCAGGCACATTTTTCCCAATTCGCACCATTAGACAGTTGGCAGGGTGGGAAATAATTTCTGGATCATCTGTGGGAGAAGGAGTAAGCCCTCCCGAAGCCATCATTTTTTCCATAACTCGGCGATAATCCCAAATATTCAAACCTGTTCCTTTAAGATCCCAGTGCCAATAATATTCAGTTGAAATTGTAATATAATTCTCCATGAATTCATCCATCATTGAGATTTTTAATAAACGGGAACCAATGCGGTAGCCCCGAAATTGAGGTATAACCTCGATGGCGCCAAGTTCGATTAAGTCTTCCATTTGTCCTTCTGACCAGCGTTCCAATGGATCAGGGTGTAGAAAAGTTACATATCCCACTATATTTTCGTTATGTCGTGCAATGATAATTCTTCCTTCTTCAAAGTCAGCTATACTTTTTATAGCTTCAAATTGTTTTTCTGAGGGTCGAAAGGCGATTAAGTCCTTATCAAATGTATATTGACTTAATTCCTTAGAAGATAGGGGACCTTCAATAACCACAGGTCCGTACTCAGAATCGAACGTTTCGTTATAATAAGTTTTTTCATGCTTCATTCAGTCACCACCTGACGGAGAATAGTAGAAAAATATGGCTATTTTTAATTATACATGATATCTGTAAATTTTAAATTATTTGAAAAGAAAATTCATTGAATAGTGAATTAGAAGAATTGTTAAGCAAATGGAGAGGGGGAAGTACTCAATGGGGGAGGATCTCGAACTTACCATTAGAGGACCTCTGCAAGTTAAAAACCATCGGTCTTTAAAAACCGATGGTTTAAGATCATGTATGGAAAGAGTGCTTTTTAAGCATTCTTTCATTTTTAAGGGTTAGTGGAACTTTCTTCATTCGTATCATTCTCAGAGCTATCTGAGTCTTCTTCTGAACTTTGACTTGAAGTAGATTCAGAATCTTCCTCGGAATTATTAGTTGAGCTGTTCTCGCTGTCTGAACTAGATGATTCATTTTCTTCTGTATTATCTTCAGTGCCGGAAGCCTGACTGCTGGCAGAATCATCTCCGCTTTCAGCATCTTCATCAGAGTTGGAACCATCGCCTGAACCAGAGTCATCGCCTGAACCAGAACCATCGCCTGAACCAGAATCATCACTTGAACCAGAACTATCACCTGAACCAGAGTCATCTCCTGAACTAGAATCATCACTTGAATCAGAACTATCACCTGAACCAGAGTCATCACCTGATCCAGAATCATCACTTGAATCAGAACTATCACCTGAACCAGAGTCTTCGCCTGATCCAGAATCATCACTTGAACCAGAACTATCGCCTGCACCAGAGTTATTGTCTGAACTAGAACTATCACCGGACCCTGTATCATTTCCTGAGTCTGATTCAACGTCGGACTCAGATTCGTTACTGGACTCAGAACTATTATCAGAAGCAGAATCCTCTTCCGAACTGGACTCGGTGCCACTTGATTCTTCACTAGAGTTAGTATTTTCTTCAGTATTGGAGCTGTCCTCAGTGCGTGATTCTGATTCACGTTCTTGTTCTTCAGAGGAAGAATCACTTCCGGACGCAGAATTACTAGTTGAGCTTGAGTCCGTATCAGGTTCTGGCGCCCCTGGGTTACCTATAGTGGTGGTGTCAGAGAGAGAAGAATCCATTCCGAAATAATCTACTGCTCTTACCGCAAATACACCTTCGCCTAAACCACTGTAGGAGGTACTGGTGGTGCTGCCAACTTTAGAGAAAGACCCTCCAGAGGAGGAAGCGCGATAGATACGGTATCCTACTACATCGTTACTCGAAGATGGTGCCCAGTCAAGCGTCGACCCGCTTGAAGATACAGATCGTGGAGCAGAAGGTGACTGCCCATCGTTGTTTACGTTGGAACTGGAAGCTTCCGATGCACTGGAAGAAGGAAGAGAAACTTGATTCCAATTATCAGAGTTAGGGATTAATTCATCTAATACTTCTTCACTGGTATATCCATTTTCCTCTAGAAATTCTGGACTTAGGACAACTCCGTCTTCCCCGGTAACAAATTCTGAGGGTGTATCAGGTCCTGCTACAACTAGTTCACCATCTACTTCCACAAAATTACCGCTTACTAGACTATCATCCTCTTCATCAGGTGCGTTTTCCTCAATATACAGATCATCTCTGTCAAGTCCTACGGATTCACATAGATCTGAAGGCAAGAGCCCTGAAGTAGCGCAGTATTCTTGTTCAATGATCCCTTCTGGCTCCTCAAAATTATTTTCAGGTACCATTAATTCAGGACGGATTTCAGATAAGGCATTTACTACGTTTGCCCAGGCTCCCTGGGTCCTGCTGCTGTAACCCGGGTCCAGTTGTGCCACCTCGTTATACCCCGTCCAAATGCTTACGGTTACGTTAGGGTTGGTTGCTACGAACCACGAGTCTTTATAGTTTTGGGAGGTTCCTGTTTTTCCGGCCCAGTCAACACCAGGATTCGCTAGTTTCCCTCTGACACTGGAAGCTGTCCCATAGTCAAGCACATCGCGCATCATGTCGATGGTTAAATAAGAACTTTGAGGACTGAATACTTCCGTTTCTTCAGGCTCGTGTTCAAACACTGTTTCACCATCTTTGGTTTCAATTTTTTCAATCATATAGGCATCGACAAATTTTCCATTATTTCCAAATGTTCCATATGCGTTAGTGTTTTCTTCAACTGTAATGGGTGCACCTAAGGCTATAGAAGGGCGGGAATAGTCGCTTGTCTCTTCACTTAAGCTACTTATTCCCATTTTCTCCAGGTAATTTTTGGCTGGATTTTGATCTACTATTTTTGTATATTGTTTAACCGCTGGAACGTTAAAGGAATTAGCTAAAGCATACCGTGCTGACACTAACCCGTGATGTGTGCCAGAGTAGTTATTCACTTCTCCATCTTCGCCTGGTTGCGTATTAGGATATTCATAAGGCACATCGGCTATAACAGTGGCTGGGTGCCCTTCTCCCATATCAATGCTCGGTCCATAGACCAGCAGTGGCTTCATCGTACTTCCAATGTTTCTGGGTGCATAAGGATTTGTCGCATGGTTAACCTGGGACTCTTCAAAATCCCTACCCGCAATAAATCCGTGAATTTTACCTGTGGCATTTTCCATGACTACGCTGCCGACTTCGACAGGGAGAGTTACTTCATACTTTTCCCCTTCGGCATTTTCTTTAGTAATAGTTTTGTCACTTCCAAATCTATCACCGTATTCATTTTTCACTTCCTGCATAGTGTCATATACTTTTTTATCTATAGTGGTTTTGATTTGGTAACCACCGGAAGTTAATCGGCGTTCTGCGAGTTCTCTATATTCTTTCGCAAGCTCTTCATCTTCTTCAAGGTCTTTTTTACTATGTCCATTTTCTTCTGCCAGCTGGACTTCTAAAATGTCTTGAGCTCTTCTCTTAATCTCGTTGGTTAAGAAAGGATACGTGATATTAGCAGTTGTTGTAGAGTTTGCTAGATTCTCTTTAGTAATTTGAAATTCTTTAGCTTCTTCATATTCCTGCTTTGTAATATACTCTGCTTCATACATCCGCTCAAGTACCTCATGCATACGTGCCATGCCTGGCTCAAGTCCTTCTTCACTTTTAATGGAACCATCGTTATTAAAAGGGGTATAAGCATATGGAGCCTGTGGCAAACCGGCTATAAAAGCAGCCTGCGCAATGGACAGCTCTTCAGCTTCTACTCCGAATATTCCCTGGGCGGCAGTGGCCACACCGGCAATGTTTTGGCCGTTGGCGTTACGTCCAAATGGTACTATGTTCAGGTAAGCTTCCAATATCTCATCTTTTTCGAAGAAACGTTCAATACGAAGAGCAAGCAGCATTTCTTTGGCTTTTCTTTCAAAGGAGACTTCGTTTGTGAGGATTTGGTTTTTGACGAGCTGCTGGGTTAATGTACTTCCACCGGTTTTAACCGCTGAGTTTGAAATTTCCTGCACGACCGCACGCATAATCGCTTTAGGCACAACGCCACTATGTTCTTTAAAATATTCATCCTCTGTAGCAATGACGGCATTCGTAACATTATCGCTTACCTCATCCAGCTTTATTTCTTCACGATAAAGATCTGATCGGACCTTGCCTAACATTTCGTCTCCGGCAAAGAACATTTCTGAGGTTTCTGAATAATTGTAAATGCTATCCTGCATTTGTTCTTTACTCCGAACCTCTTCGTCCTTAACGAGAGATGCAAAGTAACCGGCTCCGACTCCTCCAGCAAAGAAGAGTCCTACGACGCCGATAATAATAAAGAATAAAATGACATTCCAAACCACGTCTGCTGTGATACGTGATTTTTTTTGAATGCTTCCTTTTTTCCATAATGATTTAAAATCCATTTTATTTCGACCGCTATTTTTATTATTAGACATGATGAGACCTCCTAAAAAATCCATTCCATATTATAACACAACGGAATGAAAGAGGACATAAATGGAGAGGATATTCTTATTGCTTTTCCATTATGAGTGTGATAAAAATAGTACATAGTTAAATATGCGTGCGTTGAACGATTGGAGTAAAAAACAAATCACTGGTACAGAGACCTGACGGCTGGTGGAAGTCAGGCCACATTTGTTTTTGAATTACGGTCCGGAGCATTCTTCTGGTATGAATCAGAAGACGGTTATGAGTAGCCGTTATTGATACAAGTGGCACATACGTGCAACAAGGGTGGTACCGCGACGAGATCTCGTCCCTTTTTTATAGGGATATGGAGGTCTTTTTTTTTATGCTCTACCAGCCATTTAACATACGCATACCAAGAAAAGAGGAGTGATCACATGGAATTGCTAAAAGATTTACAACAGAGAGGTTTAATTAATCAAATAACGGATGAAGATGGCTTGGAATCTCACTTGAATGAGAAACAAGTTACTCTTTATTGCGGCTTTGATCCGACGGGAGCGAGTCTTCACATCGGGCATCTGCTTCCTATTCTTATGCTGAAGCGATTCCAGAAGGCCGGGCATCGTCCCATCGCACTTGTTGGAGGAGGCACGGGCATGATCGGAGACCCGAGCGGCCGATCATCTGAACGTCAATTAAATGAAGCGAGTGTGGTCCATGAGTATAGTGAAAAAATCAAAGGACAGCTGGCTAAAATTCTGAACTTTGATGAAGGAGAAAACGCTGCTGCTGCTCGAAATAATTTTGAATGGTTATCTGAGATGACTATTATAGATTTTCTAAGAGACACAGGGAAACATTTTGGCGTGAACTACATGCTTTCCAAAGAATCCGTAGAATCAAGGATTGAACAAGGGATCAGTTTTACGGAGTTTAGCTACATGATCCTTCAGTCCCTGGACTTCCAAAAGCTGAATCAAAAAGAAAATTGTACGCTGCAGATTGGCGGCAGTGATCAATGGGGGAATATTACAGCAGGTTTAGAACTGATTCGTCGTACCCGGGGAGAAGAGGAAGTGGAAGCATACGGTTTAACTATGCCACTTATTACAAAAGCGGATGGGTCGAAATTTGGAAAAACAGCAGGTGGGGCCATCTGGCTGGATCCTGAGGCTACTTCGCCTTACGAATTCTACCAGTTCTGGATCAACGCTGATGATAGAGATGTCATTAAATTTCTCAAGTACTTCACTTTCTTAGAGATGGACGAAATTGCTGAATTAGAAAAAGAAGTGCAGGAGCAACCGGAAAAACGAGTGGGACAGCGGCGTCTAGCTGAGGAGATGACGAAACTGGTCCATGACGAAGATGCTCTTGCTCAGGCTGAGAGAATCACCGAAGCTCTTTTCAGTGGAGATATTAAATCTTTATCAGGCCAGGAAATTGAACAAGGTTTTAAAGACGTACCAGCGTTTTCATCTTCTGATAAAGAACCTCAGCTTGTTCAATTGCTTGTAGACGCGGGTATTTCATCTTCGAAGCGGCAGGCCCGAGAAGATATTAACAACGGTGCTGTGTACATTAATGGTGAGCGAAACCAGGATGTAAATCATCAAATTAATGAAGAAAACCGTATTGAAGATCAATTCACTATTATTCGCAGAGGCAAGAAAAAATACTTCTTAGTTCGTTACGAATAAACCATTTAAATCTGCCTTTCTTATAAGCCGTTTTAGGCTATAAGAAAGGCATTTTTTATCTTTAGGTTTCTATACTTTACGTATACGTGGTCACAAAACAATTAAAAGCTTTTTTAAAGGAGGTTTGAATAGATATGAAGCACGATCTATTCGATATAATTCCATCTCTTATGTCTAATCAACTATATTTAATAGGAGTCGATGGTTTAAGCCGGTCGGGGAAAACTACTTTTGTGGAACAACTTGAGAGGGAGCTAAGAAATAAAGGAGTGAATTTCCAAACCTTTCATATGGACGATCTTATCGTTAGAGAGAATGAACGCTATCATACTGGTGCTGAAGAATGGTATGAGTATTATCATTTGCAATGGGAGGCTGAGTGGTTAAGTGTTCACCTTTTTGAAAAAGCTAAGTATTGTGGTCGGGTTACTCTTCCTTATTATGATAAAGAATCGGATGACCACGAATACCAAACGGTTGATTTACATGAAGAAGGAGTGATTCTTGTAGAAGGGGTTTTTCTTCAAAGAAAAGAGTGGCAGCATTATTTTGACTACGTAATATTTTTAGATTGTGCTAGAGCCCGGAGATTTTCACGTGAAAAACCATCTGCACAAAAAAATATGGAGAAATTTAAAAATAGATATTGGAAAGCGGAGGATCATTATCTGCGAAATGTTAAACCACATAATTCTGCTGATTGTATCGTGAAAACTTGAGAAATAGATTCGCTAAGCGATCAAAATAAAAACCGCCGTTTTAAACGGCGGTTTTTCATGAAAACTATTAACGAGAGTAGAACTCAACGATAAGAGCTTCATTAATTTCAGATGGAAGCTCAGAACGTTCAGGGTAACGAGAGTAAGTTCCTTCACGTTTATCTTCATCAAATGTAAGATATTCAGGTGTGAAGTTATTTACTTCGATTGCTTCTTCTACAACGTCTAGTTTTTGAGATTTTTCACGAAGACTGATTACTTGGTTCGGTACTACGCGGTAAGATGGAATATCAACACGTCCTCCATCTACAGTTACGTGACCGTGAGTAACTAGCTGACGAGCCTGGTTACGTGTACGAGCCAGACCTAGACGGTATACGATGTTGTCCAAGCGAGACTCAAGAAGAATCATGAAGTTCTCACCGTGGATACCTTTCATATTACCAGCCTCTACGAATAGACGGCGGAATTGACGTTCTGTCAATCCGTACATGAAACGAAGCTTCTGCTTCTCTTGAAGCTGAAGACCGAATTCAGATAGTTTTTTACGTTGATTTGGACCGTGTTGTCCAGGTGCGTAAGGGCGCTTTTCTAGCTCCTTACCAGTTCCGCTTAAAGAAATACCATAGCGACGGGATTTTTTCCAGGTTGGACCTGTGTATCGTGCCATAGGAATTCCTCCTTTTTTATTTTATTTGCATAAAATAAAAACAGTGTGGCCTTTATACGTTGCTCATTATGTTTTCATGCACCATCGCTCCAGCAGCAGAGAGTTACACGATGCACCTCTTAAGAGAGGAACAAAATGATGACAACGCCGGTTCACATAGGCTGCCATTTATTTTACACAACGACTAGTATAATTTTTTTTGCTCGGTAAGTCAAGAGAATGACATAAAAAAGTAGTGCTAAGGCAAACGAATTTTTAAAATAGATTTTCGAATATGGATTCCGTTACCTTCGCCAGAGTCTTACAAAAAACACTGCCGTTAAAAATAGCCAAATAAACACTAAATTGAAAATTAAGCATATTAAAGTACGTATAAGAGTATAAAGGATCGGTACAATAGACTCTTTAAAAAGGGGGTAGAGAGGAAATTTTCTTGACTACTTCGCCGGCCGTAACTGTTTCCTGTGGGGTCTCTGCCTGGATCAATGAAAACCATCTAACTGGTAAGGAACTAGTCCGCTCTGCCGATCAGACTTTATATAAAGCAAAAGAAGCTGGTAAAAACCAGATAGTTATGGCAGAAGGACTTAATCCAGGGAACCTTGAAACAATATAAGCTGCTACCGGTTTTTAGAATCGAATGGTTCAGCTTTCCAGTAAGCGGTGGAGGGAAAGCGAGTGGCGGGCCCTCTATTAAAGCGCTGAAAAAAGGGAATCAATTCCACCCCAATGATAAATAGGTAAGCATCATCAAAAAAGCGTTGTTGGGGACTTTTCATAAGCCGTTTCAACTAACGGACCATTATCTGTAATTCAATAAAGAGATCTAACAGAGATTAAATTAAAAACCCGCTGGCATGGCAGCGGGTTAATTTCTTAGATATAGGTTTGAATTACCTCAACAAATCTAGCTAGATATTTTTCATCCATTTCATCAAATCTGCCCTTACTCGGACTGTCGATATCAAGAACTCCAAAAATTTCTTTATCTTTAAAAATAGGAACAACAATTTCTGACTGGCTGGCCGCATCGCAGGCAATATGTCCAGGGAATGCGTGAACATCCTCAATTCTCTGAACACTTCTTTCAGCTACAGCCGTGCCGCAGACCCCTTTACCGGATGGAATTCTTACACAGGCCGGTAGACCCTGAAAAGGTCCTAAAACAAGCTGCTCATCTTTCCAAAGGTAAAAGCCCACCCAATTCACGTCTTCCAGGAATTGATTTAATAATGACGAAGCATTGGAGAGGTTAGCTGTAACATCTGGTTCATCTTCAAGCAATGCTTTTAATTGTTTTAAAAGTAACTCATAGTTTTCTTCTTTCGTACCTGTGTATGAAGTAGATTGGAACATAATTAGAACCTCCTATAATAATTGTTTCGACAAGTTCATTTAAGCGGATGTCGGTATTTGATGTACGATTAAGAGCAGGAAAACCCTTCCTCAGGTAGAATTACTATTTGAGGGGGAAAAATGATGAACCGACAGAATGTCACACGTGATCGAGTGTTGGATGTTGCCTGCCGTCTATTTTACAGCAAGGGTTTCAATGGAACCTCGGTTCGGGATATTGCCAATGCTGCTAATGTAAACGTATCCTTAATCCATTATTACTTTAAGAGTAAGCAGGGATTATTCGAGTCTCTGGCCATCAATTATTTTGAACCTTATTTGGAAATCTTAGAAAGTATCCACTTTACTGATACAAATAAACGCATAGAAACTTTAGTGAGGAAAATATTACATTATAAATTGTCTCATAATCAACTTTCCTGTTTAGTATACCGGGAGCTGTCTTTAAATACAGTGTTTGCCAGGGAAATGCTTGTCACTTATTTAGCCAAAGAGGACCATCTGCTATCCCATATTTTATTCCAAAAATCATCTAAGATGGAGATTACTTTTAAAGAAAAGCTTAAGGTTCTGCAGTTAAAAGGGCTGCTAAATGCTCCATTTACGATGCCTCATGAATTTAGGGATCCATTTATAACTGAAGCTTCCCTAAGTCATTTTGTAGAGGAGTACAGCCGGTCCATGCTTGAACAGGCAACCATACAAAAATTAGCGGTTAAAGCTTAGGATTCTAGGATCTATTTCGCTAAATCCCTGCTTCAGACCAGATACTGCATGAGCATCAGATCCATAAACTAACGGAAGCCCCATTGAGGAAGCTCGATCTGCTATAGATTTTGGCGGATATGTTTCTTTACAATGGGGTTTTTGTAATCCTGCTCCATTATAATCTATTTCCAGTCCTTGCTCCTTGATTACCTTAAGAAATTGTTCAGCTCTTACTTCCCAGCCCGGTGGAGAGGGATAAAGATCTTTAAATTTCCTGATCAGCGTCATATGACCAATCCTTGATGGTTTATAAGCGCCCAAATCTGCTTCAGCTGATTTTCTTAAATTATTAAAGTAAGCTTGATACAAATGATTGCTGCCGCCCATGTCTTGAAGAGCCTCTTCATACATGTCCGGGCTGTAGTCTATACAATACCATTGTGTGTTTCCTTTAATGAAATGAACAGATAGGATGCTATCATCCAATTCGGGGCCATATCTGTTTAAAAAAGTCTCCGTTTCTCTTTCAAATCCTTCGATATAATCCACTTCAAACCCTGCTTGAATAGAAATATCATCCTTGTATTCCTTTTGCAGACGTTTAATATTTGAAAGGTAGGACTCCACTTCTGCAAGAGCCATTCCACTGTCTTTTTCAGGGACAGGATCAACGAACGAGGTTGGGAGAGGAGCATGTTCTGTAAATGTCATGGTGTCATAGCCAACAGCTATGGCCTTCTCTATATATGATTTAAATGAATCTGCCGTTCCATGCGGGCAGTAAGGGGTATGAATATGACCGTCTCTCATTCTTAAATGCTCCTTTGGGATTGTAATTTTGGATAGTAGGTTAATATTTTTGAAATATTTTAGCCAAAATCTCTAAATACATGGTATCATTATAAACAACTATTTTACATTTCGGAACGAAAGAATCCGTCGGACGGGGATTTTGTAAGGAGGCTATTTATGAAGTACATCATTGGAGTTATACTGCTTGTGATTGCGCTTTTTATCGTAGGATTGATTTGGCGTAAGAAAGTTTATGATGCGGTGGACCGGTTAGAAAATTGGAAAATGGATATTACGAACAGGCCGGTGACCGAAGAATTATCAAAAGTGAAAAACCTGAACCTATCAGGGGAAACCCAGGAAAAATTTGAAGCCTGGCGTGAACAATGGGATACAATTATAACTAAGGAACTTACTGCTATTGAGAAAGACTTGTACGAGGCTGAGGAAGCTGCAGACCGTTATAAATGGAAACGGGTCCAAAAAGTATTAGATAGCACAGAGGACAAGCTGGTAGCGATTGAAAACGATATTCAAAAGATATTGGAAGAACTCAAGAGTCTGCTTGATTCGGAAGAGAACAGCCGAATTGAAATCGAATCCATTGGTCCTGAAATCAAGGAATTGTCCCGCAAACTAATTCAACACCGTAACCAGTTTGGCCAATCTGCTTCTTTGTTTGAGAAACGAGTAGAGCAGCTGGAATTGCAACTGGGTACATATGAAGAGTTAGCGGAGCAGGGCAATTATATTGAAGCAAATAAACTGGTACAATCCATCCGTGACGAATTGGGGAACCTTCAGGAAGAAACCGTAACTTTCCCTGAGCGTTATAAGAAAGTAAACCTTGAACTGCCAGAGCAGTTAAGAGAGTTAAAGCAAGGAATCGAAGAGATGAAGGCTGAAGGTTACCGAGTAGCTCATTTAGATTTGTTACCTGAAATACATAGGTATGAACGAATTCTTACGGAAGCATTAGCCCGATTAAATGAAAATGACCAGACAGATATAGAAGAATTAATTGTTGAAGTTGAAACTAGGATCCAGGAAATTTATCAGATGCTTGAAAGAGAGGCTGTAGCTCATCAATACGTTGAGAAGCAGTACGCCCCTTTAAGGTCGCAACTTGATAATCTCGAAGCTGTTTTTATGGAAACTGAAGAGGATATGGAAGAAATTGATGCTTCCTATCAAATGCAAGGGGAAGAAGTCGATTCCTATGAGGGTTTGAAAAGCTGGTTCAGTCAGCTTAAGAAAAAGTTCATCAGCTTGGAGCATAAAAGACAGGATGGAGAATCAGCCTATTCAGAGCTGCGGCTGGAACTTGAAGAAGCTCGCCAGAATCTGATGGAACTTCAAGAAAGACATACGGAGTTCGATGAAAAGGTTCAAGCTTTAAGAAGAGATGAAATGGACGCGAAAACGAAGCTCTCTGATATGGAGCAATTACTGTTAGAAACACACCGGCGTCTAAAGCGCAGCAACATACCAGGTATTCCATCTTCCATTTATGAAGACATGAAAATAGCCAGCGATAAAATTGATGAAGTATTTGCGTGTCTTGAGAGAGAGCCTCTAGATATGGCTATGGTTCATAACCACCTGAACGATGCGTCGGATATGACACAGCATATCTACGAAGAAGCTCAAAAAATTATGGACAGAGCCCGCTTGGCTGAGCGAGTTATCCAATACGCCAATCGATATAGAAGCAAGTATCCAATTTTAGCAGCACGACTTTTGGAAGCAGAAAATAAATTCAGATCTTATCAATACGAATCAGCCTTAGAATTAGCTTCTGAGGCATTGAAGGAAGTCGATCCTGATGCTTATTCCCGAATAGAGGAAAGGGAACAAGTCATGGTATAGGATGGTGGGCATGAGAAAGTGGATATTGATCGGTACCGCAAGTATTTGTCTGCTGGTATGGAGTGCTGTGATAGCTGTCTACCTACTGTCCCCTCCACCCATTTTTGAAGCTAATAATCATAGTTTAGCTGCTACTTCCCACAGCTTGCTTAAGGTGGAACAGACTTCAGAGCATGTTCAGGAAGAAGATAAAAAAGAAAGACTATCTCAAAGCAAAACGATAATTGAAACAGAGGACTTCTCTAAGCCCTGGATAATAGATATTGAGAAAGATGGAAAACTGAGTATTGATACGTTACTCGAAACTCTGGATATAGAGGAATAATAGATAGATAAGGACACCTGCTAAGTTGAGCAGGTGTCCTTTTAAAGCTGTAACTGTCTATTTATTTTTAAAAAATGGTATGATATTATAATGGACTGCATTTTGAAATAAAGGAGCACACCTCTTATGATTTACTTTGACAATAGCGCTACAACAAAGCCTCTTCCTGAAGTGTTGGAAAGTTACCAAAAAGTGGCTGGAGAACTTTTTGCTAACCCATCATCAGTACACAGCTTTGGTGGTCAAGTAGAGCGCTTAATGCAACAAACGCGTCATCAAGCTGCCCGTTTATTTGAAGTAGAATCTCAGGAAGTGATTTTCACTTCTGGAGGCACTGAGGGTAATAATATGGCCATAAAAGGAATTGCATTAATGCATCAATCAAGAGGAAAGCATTTAATCACGTCTAAAATTGAACACCCTTCGGTCACAGAAGCCTTTCGAGCGCTGGAAACCCTGGGGTTTGATGTCACATATATTGATGTAAATGAGAAGGGTAAGGTAGATCCGGATAGTATAGTACATGCTCTTCGAGAAGATACCATCCTTGTAAGTATCATGTCCGTAAATAATGAATTGGGTACTGTTCAACCTGTACAGGAGATAGGGGCAAGACTTAAAGAATACCCAAAAGTGTTCTTTCATGTGGACCACGTTCAGGGGCTTGGGAAAATTCATCTTCCTATAAAGGAATCGGGAATTGATCTTTGCACAGCTTCAGGCCATAAAATCCACGGTCTAAAAGGGGCAGGAGCTTTAATTATACAAAAAAAGGTTTCTATTTTCCCTTTACTGCATGGGGGCGGCCAAGAACTTGAGCGGCGAGCAGGCACGGAAAATCTCCCGGCAAATGTTGCTTTTGTAAAAGCTCTTCGTCTAATATTGGAAACACAGAAAAACGCGGGAGATCATTTGTACCGCACTCACCAATATTTACGGGACCAATTAAAGAATATTAAAGAAGTAATCATTAATTCACCAAACGATTGCGCCCCTCACATTATTAATTTTTCAATACCTGGCTTCAAACCCGAGGTGGTTATCCACGCTTTAGGAGAAAAAGAGATTTTTATTTCTACAAAATCTGCGTGTTCCTCAAAAGAACCAGAGGTTAGTACGGTGCTTAAGGCGTGCGGCCTTGACTATGAACGGACCAATTCTGCTCTTAGAGTTAGTCTAAGCTACCAGAACACGATAGAAGAAGCTGCTTCGTTTATTGAAGCCCTTGAAGAAACAATTGAACAACTAAAAGAAACAATGAGGAGATAAACTATGAATTTCGATCATATTATGATTCGGTATGGAGAAATGGCGTTAAAAGGAAAAAAAAGAAAAACATTCGAGCAGAAGCTCCAAAATAATCTGCTCAAGAAGCTTCGAGAATTTCCTTCTGTGCGGATCCAAAAAACTAGAGGTCGCATGTATGTATTGCTGAACGATGAAAATCCGCAAGAAGTTATGAAGCGGTGTCAGGACGTGTTTGGCATTCACAGTTTAAGTTTTGCTGTGAAAGTAGATAAGCAAGAAGATGAAATGAAGAAAGCCGTGCTTTTGGCGTTCCAGGATGCAGCCCATGCCAAAACTTTTAAAATTTCAGCTAAACGTTCAGATAAGGATTTTCCAATTGCGTCCCAGGAACTTAATCCTCTATTAGGGGGTTATATTCTTAGGAATACAGAAGGTGTGACGGTAGATGTCCACCAGCCTGACGTAGAAATTAAGGTAGAAGTAAGACAGGAGGCCGCCTATATTACGGCTCAAGACTATCCTGGTGCAGGTGGTTTTCCTATTGGAACTACTGGCCAGTCTCTGCTGATGCTTTCAGGAGGCATCGATAGTCCAGTCGCTGGTTATCTTACCATGAAGCGTGGAGTTGAACTTGAGGCGGTTCACTTTCATTCACCTCCCTATACAAGTGAGCGAGCGAAACAAAAAGTAATCGATTTAGCTCAGAAGCTTTCTAACTACGGAAAACCGATTAAGGTTCATGTCGTTCCATTCACCACTATTCAGCAAAGGATTCAGCAGGAAATGCCTGAGGGTTACAGCATGACAATTATGCGGCGGATGATGCTTAGGATTAGTGAGAAGCTTGCCGACCGGCAAGGAATATTGTCTATGACTACAGGAGAAAGCCTGGGACAAGTAGCCAGTCAAACGATGGAGAGTATGAACACCATCAATGAAGTGACAAATTATCCTGTATTGCGGCCTCTTATTTCTATGGATAAACTTGAAATTATTGATATCGCTAGAAAAATTGATACCTATGATATTTCTATTCGACCGTACGAAGACTGCTGTACTGTATTTGTTCCGAAATCTCCAAAATCCATGCCTACAAGAAAAAATGCTAATTACTATGAATCAAGCAGTGACTTTAGCGAAGACATTGAAAAAGCGCTTGATGAGACGTACACTATAGAAGTTGACCATTTGACTGTAAAAGACCAAAAAGATGACTTTAGTGACCTATTATAGTTTAATAAGGAAAAGGAAGAAGATGCTCAATCATATGGTGAAGCATCTTCTTTCTATATAAAGATCGAATGATTTATTATAAATATATAGAGTAAGACAGTAATCAGATAAATGGAGAGGATGATAGATGTGAAACTATGGTACGGTGGCAAAATCTATACGATGGAAGAAGAAGGCGTTTGGGTAGAAGCAGTTGTTACAAATAATGGAAAAATAAAGGATGTTGGGAATACTCAAGATCTATATAAAACATATAAGAATGAGATTTTAGAAGAACATGATCTAAAAGGCGCGGTTATGTATCCAGGATTCACAGACAGTCACCTTCATATTATAGGACATGGAGAACGTTTGATGCGCTTGGATTTAACATTCATGAAGTCAGCTGAAGAAGTGAAGCAAGCATTGAAACTGCATGCCGAACAGTTAGATCCGGGAGAATGGATTATTGGTGATGGGTGGAATGAAAATCAGTGGGAAAATAAACGGATCATACATAAAGACGAGCTTGATGAAATATCTTCCCACCATCCGATGATGCTTACAAGGGTATGCAGGCATGCAGTACTAGCCAACTCCAAAGCTATGCAGCTTGCAGGGATTGATAATGATACTCCTGATCCTCAGGGCGGCGTGATTGTGAGAGATAATGAAGGGGACGCTACGGGATACTTTCATGAACAGGCTCAGGATATTATAAAAAAAGCGATGCCAGAGGTAACTAAAGAATATTTGAGAAGAGCTACGGAATTGGCAGTGAAAGATATGCACAAATACGGTCTCGTTGGGGGGCATAGTGAAGATTTGAATTATTATGGGGGGTTTAAAAAAACCTTCGATGCCTATACTGATGTGATTAATGGTTCGACGCTGAAGTTCAGGGCTCATTTACTTGTTCATCATGGAGTAATTGAACAAATGGACGAAGAATCTCTGGGCTATAAAAAGGGAACAGACTTTGTGGAGCTTGGGGCACTAAAAATCTTCTCAGATGGCGCTCTTGGAGGGAGAACAGCCTGGCTCTCGGAAGCTTATTCAGATGACCCAGGAAGTTTTGGGGTGCCTATCCATACCCAGGAGCAACTCACTTCATTAGTTAAAAAGGCACGAGAACGTATGATGCCTATAGCTGTCCATGCGATTGGAGATCGAGCAGTAGAGGCGGTGATTCAAGCCATTGAAGCGGCTCCGCTTCATACAGGAGAAAGAGACCGAATCATTCACGCTCAGATTTTGAGACCAGATTTAATTCAGAAACTGAAAAATATGAATGTTGTACTAGACATACAGCCAACCTTTGTAGCTTCTGATTTCCCCTGGGTGATGGAACGTATAGGGAATGTAAGACTTAAAAATTCTTATTCCTGGAAGACACTGATCGATGCGGGGATTATGTGTGCAGGTGGATCTGATGCCCCTATTGAAGAAATTAATCCTCTTTTGGGCATTCGTGCTGCGGTAGATCGAAGAGCCACTTACGATCATATGGTATATCAAGCAGAAGAAAAGCTTTCGGTCTTTGAAGCTATATCCTTATATACGAAGGGGAGCGCCTTGGCCATTGCAAGAGAAGATTCACAAGGAGTCATCCAGTCGGGATATGTCGCAGATTTTACTATACTTGATCGAGATCTTTTTGCGCTAAAGCCCCATGAATTGGCCGATGCTAATGTAACGATGACAGTAATAGATGAGGATATCGTCTATCAACGTTAAAAAAACCCGGAGCGGTAAGATCCCGCTCCGGGTTTTTTTAATTTGATTTCCTAGAGGAAGGTGCGCTTCACACGATCCCAATAAGAGTTATTTTTCAACTTAACGGTTTTAACCACTTGGTCACTTAAGCAAACTGTAACATCATGGATGTTACGAATTGAAAATGCTTCATTATCCATGCCAATGATAGGGTAATCATTTCCATCCTGTCTTACATGCAGTTTTAATGTACGTTCACCGCTCAAAATAAAAGATGATCCCAAAGTTCTAAAGCGATTGTTATTTAAGGAAGCTAGTTCGCTGACTTGGAAACATGGTAATTTTGGATCTACTACAGCCCCTTTAGTAGACTTATTATAGCCGGTACTTCCAGTAGGAGTAGCCACGATAAGCCCATCGCCCCTGAATGTTTCAAAGAGAAGATCATCAATATAGACATCTATGTCAATGGACTTAATTAATGTGGAACGCACACTGCATTCATTTAAACAGTAGAAAGTGGATTCATTATTGACAGTCGCTTCAATAATTGGAAACCTGCGTACCTCCACTTCGGCGTTTTCCATTGCTTCAACCATTTCATCGTGATTATCTATACTAAAGTCGCAATAAAGCCCTGCTTCGTTTTGACTTCTTATACCAACATAGAGGCAGTCTTGTCTGAATCCAGTGTTCCGAACAGCCTGCAAGAATGTTCCATCTCCACCGACAGCTATAATAATATTTGCATTTTTTGAATCTTCCACTACAGTAAAGTCTTTATCTCTTGCTAACTGATAGAGTGGTTCGAGTTTCTCATCCAGTTCCTGATTTGGGTGATAATAAAAGTATAGGTTTCTACGTTGTTCAGCCATAAAACTTCCTCCTTATGTATTCTTTAACGTCATTTTATCATTATAATGCTCTTCCCGCACACAATTTTCAAACTAATCGGTAAAGTAGCGGATTGTTGAAACCCGCTCCATTATTCGATATGGTGGGGATAGAATTTAATTCGGAACAATGATCACAGTCAATCGGGCGCATTTCTGGTTCAGGTAAATGCGTCACTTTCTTGTGATAACCAGGCAGGCTGAAAAGGAGAATGAAGATGAAGCAAGAACAGGTAGAAACACTATTTCAGTGGGTAGATGAAACAGCTGATACGATTTCTCAAGATATGAATGTTACCTATTTGGAAGCCATTGCTGAAACCTTAGAAGTTTTGTTCAATGGACAGCCTTTTAAAGATATGGGTAAAGAACTTCAAACCAAGCTCACCAATGAGCTAACGAAGATAAATAAGGATAACTTTGAAAAAGAAGAAATCCGAAAATCCGTGCAGCTTGCTATCTTAAAAGGTATGAAAGGTGCAACTCAGCAGCAGCATTTAATCACTCCTGATTCTGTTGCAATGTTTATGGGTTATTTGGCTTCCAAACTCTTTGATAATGAAGAAAACTTGAAACTTTTTGATCCTGCTTCAGGCTCAGGGAATTTAATTACGTCCGTGATGAACCAGCTTGAAATGCCGCTAACAGCTTACGCAAGTGAGGTCGATCCAACACTCATACAGTTAGCCGTAACCAATGCGAACCTACAAAAGAACCATATAGAATTTTTCCACCAGGATAGTTTACAGCCATTTCTGATGGAACCTGTCGATTTTGTTCTGGCTGATCTTCCTGTAGGTTATTATCCAGATGATGTGCAGGCTTCCCGTTATCAATTAAAAGCTGAAGAGGGTCATTCCTATGCGCATCACTTGTTTATTGAACAAGGATTGAATTATACAAAAGAGGGCGGCTATTTAATGTTTATCGTCCCGAACTTTTTATTTGAAAGTGACCAATCGAGAGAACTGAATGCATTCTTAAGGGAAAATGCGCATATTGTCGGAATGCTCCAGCTTTCCGATTCGCTATTCAAAAATGAAAAACATGGAAAAAGCATTCTGATCCTTCAAAAGAAAGGTGCAGAAACGAAGCCGCCAAAACAGGCGCTGCTTGTAAAGCTTCCATCCTTTAAAAATCCGAATGCTATGGGTGACATACTCGGTCAAATGAATCAATGGTTTGATGAATATAAAACTGCACAATTGTGAGAAAATAGCGAATATAAGAAGTAAACGTTAACATATTCTTTCTACCTTGAAAATGAGGGTAACGGGTGGTTAAATGGTAGTGGTAGAAACATACGAACCTAATTGTAAGGGGATGAGCAACGTTGAGTAATAAAATTCTTGCTATAAATGCAGGCAGTTCATCACTAAAATTTCAATTGATCGACATGCCTGAAGAAACTGTAATTACTAAAGGATTAGTTGAGCGTATCGGACTAGATGATGCGGTATTTACTATTGAAGTGAATGATGATAAAGATAAGACAGTTACTGACATTCCGGATCACGGAGAAGCGGTTAGGATTCTCCTTGATAAATTGACATCTAATGGCGTAATAGAGTCTTTAGATGAAATTAACGGCGTTGGACACCGTGTAGTTCACGGCGGAGAACGTTTCAGTGAATCTGTTCTTATAACAGATCAGGTTATTAATGAAATTGAAGAAGTGTCAGATCTTGCCCCGTTGCATAACCCGGCAAACCTGACTGGAATTCGCGCGTTCCGTGAGGTGCTTCCGGAAGTACCGCACGTGGCAGTATTTGATACAGCCTTTCACCAGTCCATGCCGGAACAATCTTATCTTTACAGCCTCCCTTATGAATATTACGAGGAGTATGGAATCCGTAAATACGGATTCCACGGTACATCTCATAAATATGTATCGGAGCGTGCTGCAGAGATGATGGGACGCCCGGTGGAGCAGCTGCGGCTATTGTCCTGCCACTTAGGTAATGGCGCAAGTATTGCAGCCATCGAAGGCGGTAAATCTATTGACACTTCTATGGGCTTTACACCACTTGCAGGTGTTACGATGGGTACCAGGTCCGGAAATATCGACCCAGCTCTCATTCCATTCATTATGGAGAAGACCGGAAAAACGGCTAATGAAGTTATGAATGTATTGAATAAAGAAAGTGGTATGCTGGCTCTTTCCGGCTTCTCAAGTGACCTTCGTGACATTGAACTTCAGGCGAATGAAGGCGATGAGCGTGCAGAACTTGCTCTTGAGGTCTTCGCTGCACGAATTCACAAGTATATTGGTTCCTATGCCGCACGTATGCATGGAATCGACGGCATTATTTTCACAGCTGGCGTTGGTGAAAATAGTTACACGATACGCGAACGCGTTCTGAAAGGTTTAGAATTTATGGGCGTTTACTGGGATCCATCTCTAAATCGGATTCGCGGAAAAGAAGCTTTTGTTAACTATCCTCATTCTCCGGTAAAAGTTATGGTTATTCCAACGAATGAAGAAGTTATGATTGCGCGTGACACTGTAGAAAAAGGACTATAAGCATTTAAAAGCAATGGCGTCTGCATTAATCAGGCAGCCATTGCTTTTTTTTGAACATTCAGGCTACAATAATAAGAAGAGTGAACCGTGGGGGAGTGAGTGTTGTTCATGACTTATGAACGGATAGCTAAAGATGTGGATAGTTGGCTTGAGCAGTATCGTGGTTACCAGCCCAACGATTTTGAAATGATGTATGATGATTGGATCCGCCAAAGTTTTTATAATTTGGATCCGGACGTAAAGGAAAAGTTTTTTTCAAAATTGGATGCCTGGTTTTTTCATACGCACGCTTTTTTGCAGGGCACTTCATTTCAAAATGAAGCAAGACAACGAATACTAGCTGTCGGAAGGGTTTTTACAGAAGAGATTGAGAACATTACGGATATGAAGAGGCTGCTTAGTATAGATCAGCTAAGTTACATAGCTCAACAGCAAATTGCCAGAGGCCGGTTGTATTCTTTTGCTCAAGGCGGGCTGACCGGCACCGGAGGGTGGCTGTTACTCGGACTTGACTATCCCTTAATGATGGTAATGAATATTCGTGCTGTGCAGTTGATTGGTTTAACTTTCGGCCATGAAATGAATCACCCTTATGAAATGATGATCTCTTTAAAAGTTTTTCACGCGGCTACGCTGCCAAAACGACTTCAAAACCATGCCTGGAATGAGTTAGTGGATGAGGTGAATCGTAACGAACACCCTTATGTATTTGAAGGGAATGATCAGCTAACGAATGAATCATGGCTTGAACAGCCGATTAAACAATGTTTTAAATCTATGTTCATCTTGATGTTTCGTAAGAAAATTTTTCAGGGGCTGCCTTTTATAAGTATAGCGATAGGGGCTTATTCTAATTATCATTTAACTAGACAGGTGACTGATTTTGCCATGAAGTTTTATCAATACCGTTACCTGTTAGACCTTAAGGAGAGAGAGTAATGACGCATGTAGAACATAAGAGAGAAGCTCCTTCATCCGTAAAATGTATGGTTCTTACCGTAAGTGATACAAGAAATACGGATACGGACAAGAGTGGAAAGATTATTATTGAAAAACTTACCGAAGAATCCGGGCATAGTGTTAATGAATATAAGATTGTGAAGGATGACCAAAAGGGAATAACTGAGGCTGTGACACAAGGAATTGCTGACCCTGATATAGATGTAGTGCTCTTAAACGGGGGTACAGGTATTGCAGAACGGGATGTTACGATTGAAGCCGTCCAAACCTTGATTACAAAAGAGCTCCCTGGATTCGGTGAACTATTCCGGATGCTGAGCTATAACGAGGATATAGGTTCAGCTGCTCTTTTATCTCGTGCAACAGCGGGGATTAGTGAAAAAACTGCTATTTTTTCAATGCCAGGATCAAGCGGTGCGGTAAAACTTGCGATGGACCGTCTAATTCTGCCGGAGGTTTCCCATGTTGTGCGCGAAATTAATAAAGGCCCAAAATAACTCCCCATCAGCACTGATGGGGAGTTATTTTTATTCTTCTACAACTGCCTTTTCAGGACGTACGACTAGGACATCACAAGTAGCATAGCGGGTAATATGCTCGGAAACACTTCCAATGAAAAAACGTTCCATGGCATTTAGGCCGGTAGCCCCACATATGATAAGGTCTGCGTTATGTTTTGGAGCCACATCTTTAGCAATTTTAATTTTTGGGGAACCATACTCAACAACTACTTCTACGTTGGTAACGCCGGCTTTCTCCGCTTTAGACTTATAATCATTCAATAAATCCGTCGCGTATTTCTCCGCACGAATGGCTAAAGAACGGTCATAAGCCTCTACCGTAGCAAAAGCTCGAGTGTCTACTACATGTGCTAGAACCAGCTTAGCATCATTTCGATTAGCAATATCAATCGCCTTTTTGAAAGCACCCTCTGCTGTTTCTGAACCATCCACTGCCACAACAATATCCTTGTATTCAAATGTCATTATGAATGCCCCCTTCCTATTTCTCACCTTTATTATATCATGTTCTATTTTAGTTTAGACTTATAATTCAAGCATAAATAGGGGAGTTTTGTGAACATTAAGACAGAGGTGAGAAAATGAAGAAACCAGAAAATCCGTTAGAACGAGAACAAAAGTTAGAAAGAGAAATGACCGCGCCACTGAATGAAAGTTATCAGTCCGTGAAAAAAAATGAGCCCAAGGAAAAATCCAATCAATAATGAGAATAATCCCATCTCCGCTTAAGCAGGAGTGGGATTATTGTGTTATTGCCTCATTTTTTCTAGCCCCATGTTTTATGCTTCATAAACCATGGATAGGTAACCATTAGTATAGTAAATGTGAGGAATCCAGGCGACCAATTGTCCGGAAAACTGAAATAAATGATACTGCCAAGGATTATAAAAATCAAAGCGTATGGGTTAATGCTAGATGTTTTAGTTAGTTGCTCAATAGCTTTCTCATTTAAATACAGACGTTTAACAATTAGATAATCGCCTGAAATAACCGCAGAAATCGGTATAATCAATCCTCCGAGTAATGAAATGTAAGACTCAGCTTCATTAACGAGAGAAGGAAACCCACTTAATAAGACACCAAGAAATCCAAACACGACCGCGCTTTGAACGCGAGTCAGGCGGCTGAAGGTATTCAGTAAACTATATCCTCCTGTATAGGCGTTACTAATGTTAATTGAAATCATGGAAACTACTGCGGTTAACGTAATTATGCCAATAATAAGGGGGGATTCTGTTTGACCGCTTGAAGATACATAAGGGTTAATATCATGAAATAAATAAGCGGAGGAACACCCGATTAAGGCTGTAATGAAGAAGCCGATGCCGTTTCCTATGAGTAATCCCCAGAAGCCGTGCGCCGGGGTTTTTGCATAGCGTGTCATATCGGCTGAAGCACTTACCCCAGAAACATACTGTACAAAAGCTAAGCTCGCATAGAAAAACATACTGGTTAAAGAACCTTGGATAGGCTCCAGTTGGAATGTGAACCATGCGGTGTCCCCTTGATTTGTAGTAAAGTATATATATAAAATCGTGAATTCTCCCAGTAAAAGAAAAGGAAGAAAATAAGTAGTGGCTTTTTTAACAGCATCAAAACCTATTATAGCTAGCATAACCATGAGAATAGATAAAGGAATGGAGAATAGTAAAAAAGGTACCTCTTGGCCTGTCATTCGAATAAAAAGCTGCTGAATGACATATGTACCACCTATAGTCTGTACGCTGAACCAATAAAGGGAGGTTATACTTCGTATTGGTGAAGAAAGAAAACGGGCTCCCTGCACTCCGAGAATTGTGCGTATTGCGTACTGGGCAGGGATTCCTAAACGCGATCCAGGTAAAGACAAGTAAGACACGAATAAAAAACCTAAAATTGCGCCGATACATGTAGTAAGGACTCCGTTCCAAAAGGATAGACCGCCTTCTAACACTGCCAATGCAGGAACCAGGAAGTTTCCAGCATTGGCAGCTACGGCAATTTGAATAAATGCAAAGCGATACCATGAAGTGTTTTGTCTTTTTTTGGGCACCGCTTCTAAGCCGATCGTTTCAATTAACTCTTTACGTGAGGCAGTTGCCTTCATAACTTCCACGTCCCCTCTGCCGCATTTATTGTACATAAGGCAGAAGGTCTTGTAAATATATAGTATTGAAGCAAAGGGCAAACTGAAGTTCCATGGGAGGAATGGACAATGAGGCATGCAATTATAACAGCTGGATCTAAAGGTTTAGGCAGGAAAGTTACTGAGCAGTTCCTTAAGAAAGGGGTGTCAGTAACTATCACGTATTTAAATGATAAAAAATCAGCCATGAAGTTGTTTGAGGATTTCCCTGAAAAGAAAGAAAGGATCCATATTATGAAAGCGGATGTGACAGATTTACGTGATTTACACTCTTTAGTTCAAGAAACGATTCACAGGTTTGGGCGAATAGATTATTTGATCAATAATGCGGGACCTTATATATTTGAGCGGAAAAAGTTGATGGATTATTCTACGGAAGAGTGGAACGCTATGATGAAAGGAAATCTTGACGCCGTTTTCCATTTAATGAAGCTGACAGTACCTCATATGAGGGAGCAGCATTTTGGGAGAATCATCAATTACGGTTTTCAAGGTGCCGGCTCGGCTTCAGGCTGGATTTATCGGTCAGCATTTGCTGCTGCAAAAGTCGGTCTTGTATCTCTCACTAAAACAATTGCTTACGAAGAAGCTGAGTATGGCATTACTTCTAATATGGTCTGCCCTGGGGATATTGTAGGCGAGTGGAAGGAGTCAACAATCGAGAATGGTCGAAAATCAAAGGATGATTATACTCCGATTGGACGGCCGGGAACCGGAGAAGATATAGCCCGTACTATTGATTTCTTATGCCATGAAGACTCGGATATGATAACAGGAACGATTTATGAGGTTACGGGTGGTGTCGATGTGATAAACAGGTACAGGTAAAAAGATTGAATATTCCGTTATTTGTAAAAAGGTCCCCATTTGAGTTTTGCTTTGTTACAATGAAAGGGCTTACAAAATAATTATCTACTTTCTATGGAATAAACATGTTATAGTGGAAATCGACAAATAGAGAGAATGGAATAGGAGGTTGAACGGCCTTGAAAATTGGAGTGCCAAGAGAGATAAAAAATAATGAAAATAGAGTAGCAATGACACCTGCAGGAGTTGTAACATTGACCAATGCAGGACATGAAGTTTTTGTAGAAACTAATGCGGGGACTGGGTCCAGTTTTACTGATGCTCAGTACAAGGAAGCTGGAGCTATTATTGTATCGTCTGCTAAGGAAGCATGGAATCAGCAAATGGTGATGAAGGTTAAAGAACCCCTTCCTGAGGAGTATGAATATTTCTTTGATGGTCTTATCTTATTTACTTACCTGCATCTAGCACCTGAGCCTGAACTTACGAAAGCCTTAGTCAGGAAAAACGTAATAGCGATTGCCTATGAAACTGTGCAGGCTCCCAATGGATCTCTGCCGCTTCTTACCCCTATGAGTGAGGTGGCTGGCAGAATGGCCTCTCAAATTGGAGCGCAATTTCTAGAAAGTTCTCATGGTGGTAAAGGAATTCTTCTCGGTGGAATTCCTGGCGTACGCAGAGGCCGGGTAACAGTTATTGGAGGCGGTGTTGTAGGCACCAATGCGGCTAAGATTGCCATGGGTCTTGGGGCAGATGTAACAATTATTGACCTTAACCCGGAAAGATTAAGGCAATTGGACGACATTTTTGGATCAGACATCAACACTCTCATGTCGAATCCTTTAAACCTTCAGGAATCATTGGCAGAGTCGGATCTGGTAATTGGAGCGGTGCTTATACCGGGAGCCAAGGCTCCGAAACTAGTTACAGAAGATATGGTTAAATCGATGAAAGAAGGATCCGTTATTGTAGATGTAGCTATTGATCAGGGTGGTATCTTTGAAACAACGGATCGAATCACCACTCATGATAACCCTACTTACGAAAGGCATGGTGTTCTCCACTATGCAGTTGCCAACATGCCTGGGGCGGTTCCGAGAACCTCTACGATTGGACTGACGAATGTAACCGTTCCTTATGCCCTACAGTTAGCCAACAAAGGTTACAAAAAAGCATGTCAGGAGAATGAATCTCTCTTTAAAGGAATAAATACACTTGAAGGTTACGTCACTTATCGTGCCGTGGCTGAAGCTCAGGGACTTGAATACGCAGACGCGAAAGATTTAATTCATCAGTAAGACCAATTAAAAAGAAGCGAAGGGAGACTGTTCCCTTCGCTTCTTCTATTATGGACGTGTTAAATCATAGTTTTGTGTCAAAGATAAGCTCCCTATTGTGTAAGACTCCGTTTCGAGATATTGGTCTTGAGGAAGGTCCTTCGGGGGACGATTTCGCTTTCCGCGGGCATGTGGTAAGCTTCCTCAGGCTTCGCCTTCCGGGATCTTACCGATCATGTTCATCCCGCAGGAGTCTACATCGTCCCCCTTCGGACCTTGCGATATAGAGAGCTCGAAATCATGTTTAAAAATCCCCGATTTATGATGGAGATAAACTTATAATAATGAGCAAGTACGTGTGGAAAATTCCCTCTATACAAGTATTTGAGTCGAAACAAGCACTCCTCTATTTCCTATAGAAAGGCCCGTTCACTCTTCAATCATAGGGTGGCGAAGGAAACAAGGAGACTCCCGCGGGAGAAGGAGCTAGGCGAGACCCCACAGGGAGTGACAGCGACCGAGGAGGCTTGCCAGTTCCCCCGCAGGAAAGCGAGTTGTTTCCGTAGCCGCCCTCCTCGTTTTTTTTTTGGCAACGGGCCAGAGTTATCTCGAAATCGAGTCTTCAAGTATCCGGCCCTTTTGTTTAATAACCTGCTTATGGTAAGTCGCAACGTTATTTAATAGAACTTCCGCTTTAAGAGGCTGAATGAATGGTTTTTGTTTCTTCGCTCTCCTGATTCCTCTCTTTTTGTTTTCGAAATAAAGTGGCGATAATCGGACCTGATATATTATGCCATACGCTGAAAATCGCACTTGGAACAGCAGCAAGCGGGCTGAAGTGAACGGCTGCCAGGGATGCACCGAGTCCAGAATTTTGCATACCTACTTCTATGGAAACCGCTCGTTGTTTAGCTGGTTCCATGTTGAAGATTTTACCGAGCCCATACCCTGTTAAATATCCTAGAGCATTGTGAAGGACCACGATGGCAAAAATCACTGCCCCTGTTTCAGCGATTTGAGTTTGGTTGACACTTACAACGGCCGCTACAATAGCTACTATCGCGATCACAGATACGAGAGGAAGAGCTTTCACTCCTGCATCAACTTTTTGCCCGAGTAAGGCTTTCACCCCGAGCCCCAGAAGAATAGGGAGGAGTACTACTTGAACAATAGAAAGAAATAAATCTCCAGCTGACACCGGCAGCCATTGACTTGCAAATAGCCAGACGAGAAAAGGTGTAAATAATGGTGCCAGAAGAGTAGACACCGCTGTAATGGACACAGAAAGAGCTGTGTCCCCTTTAGATAAATAGGTCATCACGTTTGAAGAAGTTCCTCCTGGACAGCACCCTACAAGAATTACTCCAACGGCTACTTCCGTAGATACTGGTAGAATTGTGACAAGGAAGAAAGCAAGCAATGGCATCAGTGTAAATTGAGCTCCTACCCCTATCGCCACATCCTTTGGTCTTTTAAAAACCTCTTGAAAGTCGCTCCTGGACAAAGTAAGTCCCATGCCGAACATAATAATTCCCAGCAAAGGCACAATATAGGGAGCGATCCATGAGAATCCTGATGGAATAAAAAATGATAATACCGCAAATAGTAACACCCAAATTGCAAAGGTTTTTCCTACAAAGTTACTCACTTGCTCTAAAACCTTCATTTATTTCCACTCCTTAATAAATAATTTGAATTTTGATTATACGCTACATTTTCAATTTTCAAAGATATGATGAAGGGAAAAAAAAGAAAAAATATTTATGTAGAAAAACGCGAAACAGGCATTTAGATACAAAGTCTGATACGATGATAATAGAAAACTTTTTAAAAAGTGAAACCAAAGATGAAGGAAGCACGTAGATAAAAGTACACAGGGTCTTAGTGAAAGGTGAGGTGAGTATTTGGGATTCTTTTCAAGATTGTTTTCCAACCAAAAGAAACAAGCTCCTGAAGTAGAAGAAAGAACCGTGTTGAATATTCAGATAGGAGATATTCTCACATACGATCTTGTCGATTATGAGGTAGTGGGTAAGATCACCTACCGGGACGGGTCGTATGAGTGGTTTGCTTACCAGCTGCTGGAAGGTCAATCTACCAAATGGCTATCTGCTGAAATGGATGATGAGCTTGAGCTTGGAATTTACGAAACGATTAAGCTCCCGGTTTCCACCCCTTATCCAAAAGAACTTCAATATGATGGTAAATCCTATTATAAGGATGAAGAAGGTGAAGCACGGGTTACAGGGGAAGGCAGAAGTAAAAATATTAATGGCCGCACCACCCATTATGCAGATTATCTTTCAGAAGATGAAAAGAGTTATCTCAGTCTGGAAGCATGGGGTAGTGAAGTAGAAGTTAGTTATGGTCATGATATTGAAGCTTATGAGATTAAAATAATTGCTGGTTCCAAATAATGAAGGAGGAATTGTAAATGTTTAAATTTTTCAAACGTGTTAAGACAGTAGTAGGTTCAGAGTTGAACTCAATGCTTGATAAAGCAGAAGACCCTGTGAAAATGCTGGACCAATTTATGAGAGATATGGAAAACGACATCCGCGAAGCTGAAAGTGCGGTTGCTAAACAAATTGCCAATGAGAAAATGCTGAAGCGTAAATATGATGATGCTCAAGCAATTGTTGATAAACGTATGCAACAGGCTGAGCAAGCCATTGAAGCAGGAAATGAAGATTTAGCCCGCCGTGCACTTGAAGATAAAAAGAATCATCAGGATCAGGCAGATCAACTAAAAGCTTCGTGGGAGCGTGCCCAAACTGATTCCAGTAATCTTCGCCAAAAATTGGACGAAATGAAGAAAGAATATCAGGAAATGAAACTGAAAAAAGATTCACTAAAAGCACGTGCTGAATCTGCGAAGACTCGTACGAAGATGAATCGTACAATGTCCAATATTGGCGGGGATGAGTCGCGTCAAGGCTTTGAACGTATGGAAGAGAAGGTCATGCAGCATGAAGCAGAAGCTGAAACTAGCGAAGATATGTCTTCTGAAAGCCGATCTCTGGATGACGAGTTCGAAGATTTGAATAATAATGACAGCGTGGATAACGAACTGGCAGAATTAAAGAAGAAGATGAATAAAGAATAACCAGTATGCAAATGATACTCCGTGCCTGACAATGAGTCAGGCACGGATATTTTCAAAAGAGGGGAGGAGCTGCATTGAGAGAATATGGAGGCATATTTGTCGTCGGTATTATTGCTATTGTTCTTTTATTTAATGTGTTTGGGAATGGCAATCCACTGAGAGGAATATCAGGGTCAAATATAGAAGATACATATGGAGAACTGCCCAGTGAGCCTGATCGATCTGAAATTTTAAATACAATAAAAGAGTCGGAGGCCGGTTCAATCGAAGAATTGATTCAACAGAGCTTTCCTTTATTAGACACCATCCGATCTGATGAGGGAACTACCTCCCGCATTTATATGACAAGAGTATTGACGGTTTCAGAAGTAGCTGATGCTTTAGCCAGTGCTATAACACCAGAAGAAATCAGTGAAAGGCAGGAGGATAGACAAGCGCTCGTTTATCCGGACGACTTTGTAATTATTCAGGAAAGTGAAGAAGAACCAGAAGTTGTCACTATTGAACTAGCTTCTGATGAGTTTGTTAGAAATCACTATTCGCCAGGATTTTTTAATGGAATGTTTACGGCTATCCTGTTAAATCGAATGCTAGGTTCGAACGATTGGTATGATCGGAGAAGCAATACATGCAGGCAATCTGGCAATTGCTATGGCGGGTATGGGATGTACGGGAATTATAATACAGGCACTTCAGGATCTCTTCGTGGGTCTTCAACCCGTGGTGGAGGACCAGGTACAGGAAAATAAAGGAGGTAAACAGCATGGGACCATTTTTAGCTACATTAGGATACTTTGTGATTGCTGTAGTGGTGGTATTAATTGGACTATTAGTATTTGAGTGGTTAACACGACAGTATAAGGATTGGGATGAGGTAAAAAAGGGCAATCAGGCTATAGCCATGTCCATTTCAGGGAAAATTATTGGCATATGTATTGTTCTCTCATTCGCTATCTATCACAGCTTAACAGTTTGGGATACATTAATTTGGGGGGCTTACGGAGTCCTTCTTCAAATGATCGCTTATCTATTATTTGAAATGTTCACTCGTAAATTTTCCGTTGAAACACAACTTAAAGCTAACAATACGGCAGTAGGAATTATTTCGATGGGTGTTTCCATAGGCCTTGCTTTTGTAATTGGAGCCTCTATTACATAGAGAACAATGGATATCTTAGAAAGCCACTATGAGTAACAGCATAGTGGCTTTTTTGAGGAATAAGAGCAGAATCCGAAATACGGGTTGGAGTGAAAAATTTGGAAGTAAACGGGAAGAGAAAAAGTCATCTAATTTATTGGGCTTCGGGCATCGTTTCTATTTGTGGAATTATATTTGAAGTTCTGTTCGGGGCGCTTGGTTCATACATCCTTGGGGATGGTGTGAAACAGTACACACTGACCATCAGTTTGTTTCTGACAGGGATGGGAGTGGGCGCAAGTATCAGCGAACGGGTTATGAAAAATTTAATTATCACATTTATATGGATTGAATTTATGGTTGCGCTTATAGGCGGTTTTTCCAGCTTTACCATGTTTGGAATGACTGCATTCGCTCCTTCTGGAACTGATGCGCTGTTTTTATATCTAATAACTTTTACCATCGGTGGTTTGACTGGTCTTGAACTGCCAATATTAATTCGAAAAGCTAATGAAATTGGAGTAGAGCTGAATCGAAGTACCGCAAGAGTATTGTTTTCTGATTATGCAGGAGGGCTTATAGGAGGTTTATTATTTGCTTTCTATTTAAGGCCTCAAATGGGTATGGTTAAAAGCGCCTTTTTCGTAGCGTGTATCAATTTATCAGTAGCGTTATTAGTACTGTATTTATTTCGATCTGAAATTAAGCATCTGGTTCTTCATACAAGTGCTGCTGCTTTTATAGCAATTCTTTTGATTGGTGGTTTATTTTTTGGAGAAGAATTAGCGTTTTCCTTCGAGCAGAAGCTTTACAAGGATCCAATTATTCATATGGAAGAGAGCGCTTATCAAAAAATAGTCGTAACAAAAGAGCAGGGAGATACCCGGTTATTTTTAAATGGGTCTCTGCAATTTAGTTCAACAGATGAATATCGTTACCACGAAACGCTCATCCACCCCGCTGTTGCTAGGGCGGAATCTAAGGAAAATGTACTTGTTCTTGGGGGAGGAGACGGCATTGCCGTAAAGGAATTATTAAAGTATGAGAAAATCAAAAATATTACAGTAGTGGATTTAGACCCTGCCGTAACAACCCTGGCGCAGAATAACTATCATTTATTACAGTTAAATCAAGGATCTCTATCCGATGATCGTGTTCAGGTTCGAAATGAGGATGCCTTCGAATTTTTAGAAGAGTCTGATGAGTGGTATGACATTATTATATCTGATCTGCCAGACCCTAATAATGAAAGTCTGAATAAGCTTTACACTAGAGAATTTTACTCTTTGCTGCGGAATCATCTGGAGCCGGGAGGAGCGGCTATGATTCAGGCCACCAGTCCTGTTTTTGCTACCAGTGTATATTGGACAATAAGTGAAACAATCGAATCGACGGGGTTACATACGGCAAATTTTCATGTGGATATTCCGAGTTTCGGGAACTGGGGGTTTGTTATGGCTAGTAGGGAACCTGTGAATGTTGAAGATATTTCTATCCAGGCAGAAACGGAATTTCTAACAGATGAAGTATTAAAGTCAATGACAGTGTTTGGGAAAGATGAAGACCGGGAAATCGTAAACCGTAAAGGGGAAATTGTTCCCTTAAAGCCAAATACATTAATAGATCCTCATTTGATCCAAAAGTATGAAAGTGCCTGGCAAAGTTATTAAATGAGGAAAAATGATGATTAAGGAGTGGTAAAGTGAAAGTATCTTATCATGGACATTCTGTAGTAAAGGTAGAAGCGAATGGCAAAACGATTTTAATTGATCCGTTTATTTCTGAAAATGGAAATACTGATCTTAACGCTGATGAAGTGAACCCAGATGTCATTTTACTCACACATGGTCACAATGATCATGTAGGAGACACCTTTGAGATTGCAAAACGCAATAATTGCCAAATTGTTGCTCCGTTTGAGCTGGCCACTTATCTTGGAAACAAAGAGTTAAACGCACACCCAATGTATATAGGGGGAGGTCATGAATTTGACTTCGGCCATGTGAAATTCACACAGGCATTTCATGGTTCATCCTATACAGAAGAAGATGGAACAATTGTTTATACAGGAATGCCAACAGGCATCCTCTTGACGATTGAAGGAAAAACTATTTTCCATGCAGGCGACACAGGGCTGTTCTCTGATATGAAAATGATAGGGGAACGTAATAACATTGACCTCGCTTTCCTTCCAATTGGTGATAATTTTACTATGGGTCCTGAAGATGCCCTGACTGCCGCCGAATGGCTGCAGGCTAAACAGGTTGTTCCTATTCACTACAACACTTTTGAATTGATTAACCAGGACGGGAAAGGTTTCGCTGAGCAAGTGAAGCCTGGCAAAGGAATGGCCCTTGAACCTGGAGACACTTTAGACCTTTAATATCAGCTAACAAGAGCCCTCCGTCGAACTAGACGGAGGGTTTTTTTAATGAAAATATCTCGTATTCCAACAGAAATTGCGAAGTAACTGTATCACTTGTATAATAACAATAATAAGGTTATTAATTAGTACAGTTAGAAAGAATGGTGGGCGTATGGCTACAAAACATGAACAGATTCTCGAATACATTGAATCATTAGAGGTAGGAAGCAAAATTTCCGTTCGTCGTATCGCAAAAGCCCTGAATGTTAGTGAGGGAACAGCTTACCGTGCGATTAAAGAGGCTGAAAACCAAAATTTAGTCAGCACTATGGAGCGAGTTGGGACCATCAGGATTGAAAAGAAAAAGAAGGAGGATATTGAACGCCTGACTTTCGCGGAGATCCTGAATATTGTAGACGGTCAGGTGCTTGGTGGAAGAGAAGGATTATATAAGACGTTAAGTAAATTCGTTATCGGAGCAATGAAACTCGATGCCATGATGCGTTATACGGAAGCTGGTTCCCTGCTGATTGTTGGTAATAGAACCAATGCCCATGAATTAGCGATTAAAGAAGGAGCAGCTGTGCTCATAACTGGTGGTTTTGATACAACCGACCAAGTGAAGCAATTAGCAGATAAGAAAGAACTTCCAGTTATTTCAACCAGTTATGACACCTTTACAGTGGCTACCATGATTAATCGTGCAATTTATGATCAATTAATTAAAAAAGAAATCGTATTAATTGATGACATTTATACATCTTATCAGGAAACTAAGTTTTTAATGGTAGATGATCAAGTGGAAAAGTGGCATGAATTTAATGATGAAACAAAGCACAGCCGTTACCCAGTGGTAGATAAACATAATCGAGTGGTAGGGATTGTAACGTCTAAAGACGTTATAGGAAAAGAAAGCTCCATGAGAATTGATAAAGTCATGACTCGGAATCCAATGACTGTCCATGTGAGAACCTCATTAGCGAATGCTGCTCATGTGATGGTTTGGGAAGGTATTGAATTAATGCCGGTTGTTGACCCTTCTCATAAATTGCAGGGAATTATATCTCGCCAGGATGTCCTGAAAGCTCTGCAGCAGATTCAGAGACAGCCTCAAGTTGGTGAGACTATTGACGATTTAGCCACAAATCAACTAGAAATCGTAAAAAATGAAGAGGGTGAGCATGTTCTCAAAACGACAGTCACTCCACAAATGACAAATCAGTTAGGAACCATGTCGTACGGGGTATTTATTTCTTTAATCACTGAATCCTCAAGCAGGCTCTTAAGAAAATATAAAAAAGGAGACCTCGTCGTAGAAAACATTTCGGTTTATTTTATCAAGCCTGTTCAAATTGAAAGTGAAATTATTATAGCCCCTCACATCCTGGAAGTAGGACGTAAATTCGCTAAAGTAGACATAGAAGTGCACCATGAAGGATCTATTGTAGGGAAGGCCTTATTGATGGCTCAGCTGATTGATCGTTAAATAAAAAAGTCGCTGCAGATAAGCAGCGACTTTTGATTTAAGCTTGAGTACTGGCCTGGTGTTTTTGAAATTCATTACGATAATGCTTTGTGGCCTTCCATCCTTCTTTAGTTTGGAAAAGTCCAAGGGCAAGAAATAGAATACCAATGAATAAAGAAAGTCTTGTCTCATAGAACATATATTGATTGATTCCAAAAAAGAAGATGAAGCTTCCTAAAAACATTTTTGACTTACTATTCAAATAGTCCTGGGTTAAAGGATCTTTGGTCCTCACGATCATAACTTTGTAATAAATATAAAGAACCAACGATACTAAAATTAGAACAGGAAATATAATCACAATGAATCGACTCCTGAAGTTATATTTTTTCTCTCTTATTGTAGCTTGTTTTCATTAAAATGGCTACCTGTCAAAAGAAATATATGGTTTAATTATAAAAGGTTAATTATAGAAAGGGTTTTGTTAATGAGTATGAAGGCTATTGCGGAAGCGATTAAAAAGTATTCAACCATTATTATCCATCGGCACGTCCGTCCTGATCCGGATGCTTACGGCTCCCAGGCAGGACTCGCGGAGATAATTAAGGCGAGTTTTCCTAATAAGCATGTCTTTATTACAGGGGAAGAAGAGCCTTCCTTACAGTTCTTAACGCGTATGGACTCCGTACCTGATGAAGCTTACAAAGGTGCACTCGTAATTGTTTGCGACACCGCCAATCAGGCTAGGATAGATGATCAAAGATATAAAGATGGTGACCTCTTGATTAAGATTGACCACCATCCAGAAGTGGATCAGTATGGAGATATCCAGTGGGTCGACACTTCTTCGAGTTCCACCTGTGAAATGATCTATCATTTCTTTACCCAGTGGAGCGGGGAATTATTTACTTTAAACGAAAAAGCTGCTCGCTTAATTTACGGAGGGATTGTCGGCGATACCGGGCGATTCTTATTTCCTAGTACTACGCACAGAACCCTAACGTATGCTGCAGAGTTAGTTAATTATGAGTTTGACCGTCCAGACCTATATAATCAGTTGTATAAAACTCCTGTTCAAGTCGCTAAGCTTAAAGGATACGTACTGCAGAACTTCACGGTAAATAAGGCAGGCTCCTCTACGGTTGCTTTACCAAAGAAAGTATTAAAAGATTTTGGGGTGACAGCCTCAGAAACCAGTATGTTGGTGGGACTTTTAGGCGATATTGAGGGTGTTCTTGCCTGGGCGTTCTTTGTGGAGGAAGACAATATTATCAGAGTTAGACTTCGTTCAAAAGGACCGGTTATTAATGGAATAGCAGCGAACCATGACGGAGGCGGACATCCTATGGCTGCCGGAGCTTCAGCTTCCTCGTGGGAAGAAACCGAAGAGATTGCCAGAGAGCTTGAAGAGGTTTGTAGGAAATATAAAAACTAGCGGGTTGTTTCCTGCTAGTTTTTTTAACGTACAAGTTTAATTTCCAGATGAATTTTTATGACCTGCGAGGCGATTAGCTTTGCCACTTTTAGTTCATAAGTGAAATCGTCGACTACATAATTTTTATTTTCTATCGTTGAAATCATTAGATCGATTTGATCAGCCACTACCGTTAAGTCTTTTCCAGGAATTGAGGTAAGCTGTTCCTTTACGAGTGTGGTCAATTGATGCTGAGTGAGAAGGTCTACCTCTAATTTTTTGGCATTTGTATAAGAAACGGAAATGTCCACTACAGTAAGTGGTTGGCTTTCTGTTTCTTCTTTTTGATTATTAAGCATTCCTTCGTATTTAGCTTCCATTTCGCTTAATTTTGAATTCAGTTCGATATGCTCCTCTGTGTATTTCTCTTGCAGTTGTCCATAAATAAACAGAAAAAACAAGTATCCAATAACCGCACCAAATACCATACCTGCAAAAAAACGTCTCCACTCTTTTTTCCTATATAGAGGGGGGATATGCATCAGGTCACTTCCTCTCCAAGCAGCCACTCAAATAATAATAGTGCTGCTTTGACACCTCCCATAGCTGCTACAATGATCATTACTTGTTTAAATAAATCAAAAGTAGACCCATCAAAAATCCCTTTTTCGAAGTTGCTTATCGCATCAAACGTACCACCAATAGCCGCAACAATGGCCCAGATTCTAAGCCCTTTTGCAATACGGAACATGGCAGTTAAAGGAGCTTCCCCTGTTACATAGCTTCCGATACTTCCGATAATCGTGCCTCCTACAATAACCCCAAATGCGATAAAGAAACATTGAGTCATGGATATGATTAAGCGGTCGTCCATCTTGTCCCTCTTTTCGCCAGCTTGTTTTTGAGTTGTTATTATGAAAATATGGTGTGTACACAGGAAATATGCAGGAGGCTTTCAAGTCGCATCTCATCCCGCTATAATTGAGAAGGAAAGAAGGTGAAGACGGTGGCTTTTACTCACTTAAATGTTCAAAGTGGATATAGTCTAATGAAGAGTACTGTGAAAATAGATTCATTGGCAGAGAGAGCATCCGAGCTGGAATTTGATGCTCTGGCCCTCACAGATGAAGAGATCATGAGTGGAAGTGTGGCTTTTTATCAAGCTTGTCAAAAGCGAGGTATTAAGCCGCTTATAGGCATGAAGACCAGCCTGTTTGCAGATGAAGGATATTTTCCTGTTCTTTTATTAGCTAAAAACTATCGTGGTTATCAGAACTTAATGAGATTGAGTTCTTACATACAGACTCGAAAAGAATCTTTTCCTTTATCCTCTATGAAATCACATAGAGAGGGGCTGATTGCAGTGATTATGACCTCTTCCTCACCTTGGGCTGACCTTCTTTTCAGACGGGAGTTCAGCGAACTTGATAATGGACTGGACAACTGGAGATCCATCTTTTCACCTGGTGACCTGTATCTAAGTATTCAGGACCGTGACCTGCATTCCGAAGGGCAACTGCACCAACCATTGAAAGAATGGGCAGAAGCTAAGAGGATATCCGTCGTTGCTACAGGAGAAGTTAATTATCTGCACCGGGAAGATGCTGCAGCTTATCAAGCGCTTCAGGCTATAGAGGAAGGGAAACAAATCTCTTCAGAAGCAGAAGAGCGAATACAGCATAAATATTTAAAATCTAGTGAAGAAATGGAGAATTTCTTTAAAGACTGGTGGCCTGAGGTAATCGAACAGACTAGAAAGATCACTGAGAAATGTGATCTTCAATTATCGCTGGATCAACAGTTAATACCTTCCTATCCAGTGCCTGAAGGTAAAAGCGCGGATGACTATTTAATAGAACTGTGTCAAAATGCCTTGGATGAGAAGTACCAACAGAGAAGACTAGAAGCCGAGGAACGATTGAATCATGAATTAAATGTCATCACTTCGATGGATTTTAGCGATTATTTTTTAATTGTTTGGGACTTTATTACTTATGCGCGTCGTCAGGGAATTCATGCAGGACCTGGACGAGGATCAGCGGCAGGCTCTATCGTCGCTTATCTACTGAACATTACTCAAATTGATCCACTGGAGTATAATCTGTTATTTGAAAGGTTCTTGAACCCTGAACGGATTTCTATGCCGGACATAGATATTGACTTTCCGGATCACAGAAGAGATGAAGTGATAGAGTACGTAAACCGGAAGTATGGAGAGAAACATGTAGCGCAAATCTGTACGTTTGGTACGTTTGCGGCAAGGAGTGTTCTAAGAGAGCTATTTAAAGTGATGGCAATAGATGAAAGTGATGCAGCTTATATATTAAAGCATATACCGAAGGGGACGAATGATGGGCTTGTTCAAATTGTGCAAAGTTCGGAAACTTTAAAAGAATATATAAGAAATTCTTCTCAGTTAAAAAAATTATTTCACATAGCCGCCAAACTGGAAGGACTTCCTCGTCATGTTTCTACACATGCAGCAGGAGTGGTCATTAGTCAGAAACCTTTAGTGAATTATACAGCTCTTATGAATGGTCAGAGTGAAGTCTATCTTACACAAATGGCTATGGGAGATTTGGAGAAGATAGGGTTATTAAAAATTGACTTCCTTGGGCTTAGGAACCTCACATTCTTAGAAAAATTGGAAAGTAAAATAAAAAAGTATGAAAATCAAGACTTTTCTCTTTCTCAGATTCCGTTAACGGATCCGTTAACTTTTTCCCTATTGAAAGAAGGAAGAACGAACGGAGTTTTTCAACTAGAATCTCAAGGGATGAAAAGTGTTTTGCGGAGGCTGAAGCCTTCTCACTTTGAGGATGTTGTAGCTGTTAATGCTCTCTATCGACCAGGCCCTATGGATTATATACCGGTTTATATCAATCGTAAGCATCAAAAAGAAGAAATTCATTATACCCATCCGGATTTAAAACCGATTTTAGCTTCTACTTTTGGGGTATTGGTTTATCAAGAACAAATCATGCAAGTAGCACAAAAGGTTGCCGGCTACAGTCTGGGTCAGGCGGATTTATTAAGAAGGGCGGTAAGTAAGAAACAATCGCAGGTGCTTCACCAGCAAAAAAAGGAATTTATAGCAGGCGCCTTGGAGAATGGGTATGAGGAGACGGTAGCTTATGAACTTTTCGACTGGATCGTCAAGTTTTCTAATTATGGATTTAATCGAAGCCACGCCGTCGCGTACAGCTTCATCTCCTATCATCTGGCTTACCTTAAGGCCCATTACCCGTCTTACTTCATGGCAGAATTAATTAATGCAAATAGCGGGGATCGTGAGAAGCTGGCTGCTTATATCCGTGAAGCACGTGAGCTTAAGGTTTCCGTGTTGTCTCCATCCATTAATAAAAGCTACATGTCCACCCAGAGCGAAGGCAGAGGAATACGTATTGGTTTTACGGCCATAAAAGGGGTGGGATATCAGGCGGCCCAGGCTATTCTTGAAGAAAGAAAAAATGGGGCTTATAAACATTTGAATGACTTTTGCTTAAGAGTGGTTTCCAGTTCAGTGAGCCGATCTGTTATTGAATCACTCATTATTGCGGGTTCATTTGATGAGTTTAATACAAATCGCGCCAGTCTGCTCGCAAGTATTGATCAGGCGCTTGAACAAGGCGAGCTTTTTAAGGAGTTTCAGGATCAGCCAGGTATGTTCGGTGAAGATCTAAACATGAAGGCCCCAGTGAGTGTAGACCCGTTTCCGATATTAAAGAAATTAGCTATGGAAAAAGAGGTGCTAGGAACGTATCTATCCGAGCATCCGTTGGAATACCAGAGAAAATCCCTTCGTAAAAAAGGAGTGCTATCTTTACGGCAATCCTTGTTAATTAACAAATCAAGAAAAATCGTAACGGCCGCCGTAGTAGAAACCATAAAGGAAATTAGGACGAAGCGGGGGGATCCGATGGCTTTTATGACAATTAGTGATGAAACAGCTGAGATGGAAACAGTGCTTTTTCCAGATGTATACAGGGGTGCAAAAAACTGGCTGGCTGAGCAAATGCTGGTTGTAGTTACGGGGAAAGTAGAAGAAAGAAATGAGCGTAAGCAGCTCCTGATTTCTGAGATTTCCAACTTTGATATAGACATCCTTCCCTCTGAAACAGCTGATCGTTTATTTATTAAATTGGATAAATCCCAGGAATACCAGGCATTGGAGCACTTAAGAGAAGCTGCAAAGTATTTCCCGGGTAATACCCCTGTTCTGCTTTTCCGAACTGAAGCCCGGAAAACTTATCAGCTGGATGAAGGTTATTCCTTAAATCCTTCTAGAGAATGTCTTCAAATGTTGGAGAGATATTTTGGTTCCTCATCAGTAGCATTGCGTCGCAACAAGTCAGGATAATGTCTAAGTCCATGCTTTTGTATTTCCTTTACACTAGCAAGTCATCTGTTATAATTAAGAAGTTAATGGTGGTCTGACCACCTGGATCGGTTTATACTAATTGGTTAAAGGAGCGTGTAGTCGTGTCGAATTTGCGAGATGAAGCACTGCATATACATCGTGTCAATAAAGGAAAACTGGAAACTCATTCTAAGGTCCCTGTAAGGAATGCCAAGGATTTAAGTCTGGCTTATTCGCCAGGTGTTGCTGAACCTTGTAAGGAAATTTATGATCATCAGGAAACCGTCTATGACTACACAATGAAAGGGAATATGGTCGCTGTTGTGAGTGATGGCTCTGCTGTACTTGGTCTGGGTAATATTGGACCGGAGGCTGCACTCCCTGTAATGGAAGGCAAGGCAGCTTTATTTAAAAGTTTTGCAGGGGTGGATGCTTTTCCAATTTGTTTAAATACAAGAGATGTCGACCAAATTGTTCAAACGGTTAAACTTATGGAGCCAACGTTCGGAGGCGTGAATCTGGAAGATATCGCCGCTCCAAACTGTTTTATTATAGAAGATCGACTCAAGAAGGAAACAAACATCCCAATTTTTCACGATGACCAGCACGGCACAGCCATCGTAACAGTTGCTGGATTAATGAATGCTTTAAAAGTAACAGGAAAATCATTTTCTGATATTAAAGTAGTGGCGAATGGAGCCGGGGCAGCAGGAATTGCTATTATTAAGCTTCTTTACCATTTCGGTGTACGCGACATTATCATGTGCGATTCAAAAGGCGCGATCTTTGAGGGGCGCGATTATGGCATGAATGATGTTAAAGATGAAATAGCTAAGATCACAAATAAAGATCGGTTAGAAGGAAAGCTTTCTGAAGTTATGGAAGGCGCAGACGTCTTTATTGGTGTTTCAGTAGGCGGGCTGTTATCTAAAGAAATGGTTTCTCGTATGAATGACGATTCGATTATTTTCGCAATGGCTAATCCAGAACCTGAAATTATGCCTGAGGATGCAAAAGAAGCAGGAGCACGTGTGGTTGGGACAGGTCGTTCAGATTTTCCTAATCAGGTAAATAACGTGTTGGCATTCCCGGGTATATTCCGTGGCGCTCTGGATGTACGTGCTACTAGAATAAATGAAAAAATGAAAATAGCTGCGGCTGAGGCAATTGCTTCCCTTGTAAGCGATGAAGAATTAAACGCAGACTACGTGATACCTGCTCCTTTTGATACTCGAGTAGCCCCTGCGGTAGCGGCAAGTGTGGCTAAAGCTGCTATGGAATCCGGTGTTGCCAGACATCATGTCGACCCTGAAGAAGTTGCAGAAAAAACTAGACAAATGACTTTAATTGAAGAAGAGTAATACAATAAGAGAAAGGCTTCCGCTTTTCTCTTATTACATAAGCTTAAATTGCTCTTCCACAGAAAAAGGGGTGTACAAGTTTCGTGACCCGATCGCAACAAGGGAAAGTTTATGAAGGTGTTCTGTACCAATTAAAGTCCTATATCGATGAAAACCAATTGACACCGGGAGATAAGCTGCCTTCAGAGCGCGAGTTAAGTGAACAGCTGAATGTAGGCAGATCTTCTATTAGAGAAGCGTTCCGCGCTTTAGAACTGCTTGGCTTAATAGAAACTAAGCGAGGCGAGGGTACTTATATACGAGCTTATCGTCCCTATTATATGGTTGAATTATTATCGAGTTTCCTTTTAAATGAATCAAGGACAAGGGAAGAACTGCAGACTGCTAAGCAGATGCTGGAGAAGGAAGCCTTATTTATTCTTGCTGGCAATGCCACTGAAGAGCAGAGGTTTAAATTGGAACAAATAATAATGGAAGAAAACGGAAAAGAAAGATATCATTCTTTTTTTAAATTCCTATTTGAACTTTGTGACCGCCCGCTGCTATTATCAATGTGGCAATTTATATCCGGATTCGCGCATGCTGTGGAGGAAATACAATATGAAGCAGTCTGGTATGAACAAGTGATTGAGATTATAATAGATGGAAATAAAAAAGATATACTAATGCTTTATCCTTAGATATGGTTTGTCGAAATGATTCGACAAAATAAGGGTGATTATAGCAGTGCTTTTTTGTATATTAGATAGAAAGGAAGCTTTGTCCCAAAGGAGGAATCACCTTGCTAAGAGATTTTTTCAGCAAGAAAAAACGCTATGCATCCATCCCACGACAAGAAGCGAAAAAGGATGTACCTGAAGGTCTTATGCAAAAGTGTCCAAATTGCCAAAAGATCTTTTATAGAAAAGAATTAAATCGAAACATGAATGTTTGTCCTCATTGCGATCATCATCACCGTTTAGATGCTTATGAAAGACTGGAGCATATCTTTGATGAGGACACCTTTGAAGAATGGGACAAGCATATGATTTCAAGTAATCCGTTGGGCTTTCCCGATTATGATGAAAAGCTTGAAAAAGATCGCTTGAAATCAGACTTAAATGAAGCCGTGGTTACTGGCCGGGCTCAGCTGAATGGCTTAGATACAGCTGTTGCCGTTATGGATGCCCGTTTCCGTATGGGGAGTATGGGGTCTGTAGTTGGCGAGAAAATTGCGAACGCCATTGAGAAAGCAAGAAAAGAGAAAATTCCATTCATTATTTTTACTGCTTCTGGCGGTGCAAGAATGCAGGAGGGTGTCCTGAGCTTAATGCAGATGGGTAAAACCTCGGTAGCTCTGCAGCGGCTGCACGCAGAAGGTGGATTGTTTATATCGGTAATGACCCATCCGACAACAGGAGGGGTTTCAGCAAGCTTTGCTTCCCTGGGAGATTATAATTTCGCTGAACCTGGAGCATTAATAGGTTTTGCCGGTAGAAGAATTATTGAACAGACCATTCGTGAGAAATTACCGGACGATTTTCAGACCGCTGAATTTTTGCTGGAACATGGACAGCTGGACCGAGTCCTGCATCGGCATGAATTGAAAAAAACACTTGGAATGGTCTTAGAAATTCACCATCCAGGAGGTGAAAAAACATGAAGCATATACTCGAGTTTGAAAAACCTGTGATTGAACTGCGCGAAAAAATTGCAGAACTCAGACGCATGACTGAAAACAGCGAAATGGATCTAAGTGAAGAAATTTTAACCTTAGAGAAGCGGTTGGAAAAGCTGGAAGTCGATGTTTATGATCGTATGCAGCCTTGGGATCGGGTTCAAATGGCAAGGCACCCTGAACGTCCGACAACTCTCGATTATATTGATCATATATTCTCCGATTTTCTGGAGCTTCACGGAGACCGCTTATATGGTGATGACGCCGCTCTCGTAGCGGGGATTGCTAAATTTCATGGATCTCCCGTTACCGTTATTGGACACCAGCGCGGAAAAGATACAAAAGAGAATATAAGAAGGAACTTTGGCATGCCTCATCCGGAAGGCTACCGAAAAGCTCTTCGCCTAATGAAGCAAGCAGATAAATTTAAACGTCCAATTATTACTTTCATTGATACGAAGGGAGCTTATCCTGGTAAGGCAGCAGAAGAGCGTGGGCAAAGCGAGGCTATCGCCCGTAACCTTATGGAAATGGCTGGTTTTAACGTTCCCATCATATGTATTGTGATTGGTGAAGGAGGAAGCGGTGGAGCACTTGGTTTAGGAATAGGGGATCGGATATATATGCTTGAAAATTCGACTTACTCTGTTATTTCTCCTGAAGGTGCTTCGTCGATACTTTGGAAAGACGCAGGTCTGGCACAGCAGGCTGCTGAATCTATGAAGATTACTTCCTATGATTTAAAAGAATTAAACGTAATTGATGAAGTTATTCCTGAAGTCAGAGGGGGAGCTCATCGGGATGTAGAGTATCAAGCAAAAGAGATTGAAAAAGTAATTAAATCGTCATTAGAAGAGCTCTTATCCTTGGAAAACAGCCAATTATTAGAAGAACGCTTTAATAAATATAAAAGTATTGGCGATTATGCGTTACTTGATTTATAATGAACACGGAATAAATGAATAGTAGTAATATCAAGAAGTCGCACAACAAGTGCGACTTTTCCCATCTTAGGAGGATGGTAACGCTATCAACCCAAACTTTTAATACTTGGCCCACTTATTTTTTACATTTTAAATATTTGTACAAACTAGATATATGAAAGGGTGCAGAAGGTTTTAAAAGTTCCATGATTGGGCACAAACCAACTAGTAAATAATTTGAGGTGATTCTAATGAAAAAAATTGGTGTACTTACAAGTGGCGGCGACGCTCCAGGTATGAATGCTGCTATTCGTGCCGTTGTGCGTAAAGCAATCTACCACAACGTTGAAGTCTACGGAATTAAATATGGCTACCAGGGTTTAATCGAGGGCAGTATTGATAAAATGGAACTAGGTTCCGTAGGAGATATTATCCAGCGTGGAGGTACTAAGCTTTATTCAGCCCGCTGTGAAGAGTTTAAGACCGAAGAAGGACAGCTTAAGGGTATTGAACAGATGAAGAAGCACGGGATTGAAGGTCTGATCGCAATTGGCGGTGACGGTACCTTTATGGGTGCCAAGAAATTAACTGAAAAAGGTTACCCTTGTATTGGAGTGCCGGGAACAATAGATAATGATATTCCAGGCACCGATTTTACAATTGGTTTTGATACAGCTTTGAATACGATTATCGATGCGATTGATAAGATTCGTGATACGGCTACTTCTCATGAGCGCACTTATGTCATTGAAGTTATGGGTCGTAATGCAGGAGACTTGGCTTTATGGGCTGGACTGGCCGATGGAGCGGAGAGTGTATTAATACCAGAATTTGAAGATGAATTCACCGATGTTGTCGACCGCTTAAAACGAGGTCATGAGCGTGGAAAGCGACACAGCATCATTATCGTTGCAGAAGGGGTCGGCAGTGGCGTTGATTTTGGACGTAAGATTAAAGAAGCCACAGATCTAGAGACACGAGTGACGGTTTTAGGGCATACCCAAAGAGGCGGCTCTCCATCAGCGTCAGACCGTGTTCTTGCCAGTCGTCTAGGGGCTCATTCTGTAGACCTTCTATTGAATGGAAAAGCCGGACGTATGGTTGGTATACAACAAAACAAATTAGTCGATCATGATATAGTAGAAATCCTCAACACGAAACATCAAGTGGATCTAGACATGTATCGTCTTTCTAAAGAATTATCTATATAATATAAATCAGGTATCAGAGGAGGAAACAAGTATGTTTAGAAAAACAAAAATCGTTAGTACGATTGGTCCAGCTTCCGAAACAGTTGAAAAACTAAGTCAACTGATTGAAGCAGGAATGAATGTCGCTCGATTGAATTTCTCTCATGGAGATTTCGAAGAACATGGAGCTCGCATTAAGAACATTCGTGAGGCGTCCGCCTCAACAGGTAAAACTGTAGCTATATTGTTAGACACGAAAGGTCCTGAAATACGAACGGGTACGCTTAAAGAAGAAGAGGTTTACCTTGAAAAAGGATCTACGGTTTACGTATCTATGGAGGATATCCAAGGAGATGCCGAGCGCATTTCAGTAACGTACCCTGGATTGATTAATGATGTCCATCCAGGTTCTAAAATCTTGTTGGATGATGGTTTGGTAGAGTTACTTGTTGAAGAAATTCACAAAGATAATAACGAAATTAAAACTACTGTGTTAAACAATGGTCCTTTGAAAAACAAAAAAGGCGTGAACGTTCCTAATGTAAGTGTAAACTTACCTGGGATTACAGAAAAAGATGCGAAGGATATTGAGTTTGGAATCGAGCAAGGCGTGGACTTTATAGCTGCTTCTTTCGTACGTCGTGCTTCAGACGTTCTTGAAATCAAAGAACTGTTGGAAAAACATGACGCGCTGGATATACAAATTATTCCTAAAATTGAAAACCAGGAAGGCGTTGATAATATTGACGAAATCCTGGAAGTAAGTGACGGACTAATGGTAGCACGTGGAGATTTAGGTGTTGAGATTCCAGCGGAAGATGTCCCTCTTGTCCAAAAGAAACTGATCCACAAATGCAATAAAGCTGGAAAACCAGTTATTACAGCTACTCAAATGCTTGACTCTATGCAGAGAAACCCTCGTCCAACCCGGGCAGAGGCATCAGACGTTGCGAATGCTATCTTTGATGGAACAGACGCAATTATGCTCTCTGGAGAAACGGCCGCAGGGGATTACCCAGTAGAATCTGTGCAAACCATGCACAATATTGCCAGCAAAACTGAGACAGGCTTAAATTATAAAGCGATTCTTGATGAGCGTTCTAGGCATAGTGATATGACGATCACGGATGCAATTAGTCAATCTGTGACTCACACGGCTATAAATCTAGATGTAAATGCTGTAGTGACTCCAACGGAAAGTGGTCATACGGCACGGATGATTTCAAAATATCGTCCAAGAGCACCAATCGTAGCCATCACTTCAAGCGAAGCTGTTAATCGTAAGCTTTCTCTCGTATGGGGAGTTTATGCTGTGATGGGGCCACGTGCTCATTCCACAGATGATATGCTGGATGTAGCAGTTGAACGCAGCTTAGCATCTGGGGTTGCTACCCGTGGGGATCGTGTGATTATCACTGGCGGAGTACCAGTAGGTGAAAGTGGCACAACAAACCTTATGAAAGTGCATGTTATAGGAGATGTACTTGTAAAAGGCCAAGGCGTTGGTCAAAAGAGCGCTTATGGAAGAGCTATTGTGACCAAGGATTCTAAAGAAGCGATTGATCGTGTAGTGGATGGAGATATTCTTGTTACTCATGGTACAGACCGTGACATGATGCCTGCCATAGAAAAAGCAGCAGGTTTGGTTACAGTAGAAGGCGGATTAACATCTCATGCTGCAGTAGTAGGTTTAAGCCTGGGTATCCCGGTTATTGTAGGTGTGAAAGATGCTCTGAACTTAATTTCCGACGGAAATGATATAACCATTGACAGTTCGCGCGGAGATATCTATGAAGGGCATGCAAGTGTCCTGTAAATATTAGAGAAAGGGAGGTTAAACACTTCCCTTTCTTTTTATTTATGGCAGTGTATAACGTTGATGGTTTTCAGAGGGGGAAATACCTATAGAAATGTATAGCGTAAGAACCAGATTCGAAATATTAAATGATATTTTATGGGAATGTTAATTCTTTAACCTGATTCCACTGTTTAAAAGCAGGGACATAAATATAAAAAACGGAGAGAAAAATCACTCTTGTGTACTTAGCTTTAAAAGTACTAGAACTCCAAGTATAATAAAAGAAAAGAGTTGGAAAGGGACGATAATATGTTTCGCTGGTTATTACTATTTATTCTGATTGTCCCGGCACTGGAGATCGGTTTACTCATATGGGCTGGAAATTGGATTGGACCCTGGTGGGTTATATTATTGATTATTCTTACAGGAGTTATCGGAGCATGGCTTGCGAAGCAGCAAGGCTTAGAAACGATTAGAAACTTCCAAGATTCTATGTCAAGCGGTCGAATGCCTCAGGACACTCTGTTGGATGGTGCGTGTATATTAGTAGGAGGCGCAGTATTGCTGACTCCTGGATTTATCACCGATACCATAGGGTTTTTACTATTAATTCCACCGACAAGGGCACCCATCAAACGTTTTATAAAGAAGATAATTACAAAAATGATGGACAAAGGTACCGTCACTATTTATAGAAGATAATAATAATCCCCCATTTTCAATAAAAATGGGGGATTTATTTTCCTTTAATAAAATACCAGATGTAGGTGAAAATTCCTGTAGTATGAAGAACTTTAATAAGCACCATAACAAGAGGACTGAGTATCATTCCATACACACCGGAAATTTGAAAACCAAGGAACATGCCGGCTAATAGTAAAATAGGCGGTACGCCAAAGTGATTGGCAAGAATCTTTGGCTCCAGCGATTGCCGAACGATTAGGACAACCATATATATGATCGAAAGACCAATAGTCATTTGAAATTTTCCTGTGATAAATTGATAAAAAATCCATGGAATGAAAATACTTCCAGTACCAATGTAGGGAATGATATCTACTACAGAAGCAGCCATGGTAATAGTAAATGCATTTGGTACTTGAAGAATAAATAGGCCGGTTGCAATGATAACGGTAGATATCCCGACAAGGATAAATTGAGCTCTAATTATTCCTTTTATGGTAGAACTAAATTCAGCTGGAAAGCTCCTAGTTTTTTCAAGATACTGTGCGGGTATAGTACGATGAAGGCAATTAATAATTAATTCCCAATCCTTACATATAAAAAATATGGCCAGCATTAAAATTAAAATAGTGGTGATAGAGGAGGGCAGGCTGGTCAATCCACGAATTAAACTTTGAAATATTGTTTCTAAAATATCAACGCCTAGAGAGGCTGCCTTTACTTTTATTATCTCTATATAGTCAAAAATAGAGCGTTGCTGTTCAGGAGATAACTTAAGAATCACTTGTTCAATTTTATAAAGGATAGGGGTGAGCCAAATGGTAAACTGGTCAATGGAATGGTTCACAAGGTGATTAAAGTTTACAGGTGCCGCTATCGCCAGACGCTGGATACCCTTAATTAGTTCAGCGATGACTAGTGTAAGTAGAGAAGCAGTAAGAAGTGTGAGTAAGAGTAATAGCGAGAGTACAGCCAGGGTTCTGGGGAAATGTAATCTATTCTCTAAAAGTTTAATAAATGGTTGAAGAGCTCCCGCAATTATAAGGGCAATTAGAAAGGGATATAAATATGTCCAAGCTGCAATAAAGATAACAACACTGCACAGAATAAGAGTAAACACAAATAGAAAACGGAAAAACTGGTGAATAACGGGGTTGTCCATGTGAACCTCACTTTCTAGTGAATTTATTTACACTGGAGGTCAGCTTTTTTTGAATAAATGATTAAATAAAAGGGAATATCCTATGGAATTCGATAAATTCCCTTAAATTAAACGGTTTCAATTCACATTCAACTCAGAATACTTTATAATTGTCTGTGGGGTTCATTTCCTAATTATTTCATATAGGTGCATTAAGCGTTTTCTTGCCGCTTGGGCCGAAAACATCGGAAATTTTCAAAAGGAGAGATTGTATGTCATCAACCAAAGGTCTTGAAGGAATTACAGCAACAGAATCATCGATCAGTTCAATTATTGACGATAAATTAACCTACGTGGGTTACGATATCGATGATCTAGCAAATAACTCAAGCTTTGAAGAAGTAATTTATCTTCTTTGGAATCAAAAGCTTCCCAGCAAAGATGAACTGAATCAATTTAAATCTGATTTAATCTCAAATATGGATATTCCTCGGGAAGTAGTAGAGCATCTCAAATCTTATGATCTATCTACTGTACATCCAATGGCAGCTTTACGTACAGCTGTTTCCATGCTGGGCATTCATGATCCAGAGTCAGATGTAATGGAAGAGCAAGCAAATAAAGACAAAGCTCTTCGAATTCAAGCAAAAATGCCTACAGTTGTTACGGCCTTTGCTCGCATCCGTAATGGAGAGGAGCCAGTATCTCCTAAAAAAGAATTAAGCTTTGCAGCTAACTTTTTGTACATGCTGAACGGTAAAGATCCTGAAAATATTGAAGTCGAGGCATTTAACAAAGCACTAGTATTACACGCAGACCATGAGTTAAACGCTTCAACGTTTACTGCGCGCGTTTGTGTGGCAACACTATCCGACATTTATTCAGGCGTAACAGCAGCAATCGGTGCATTAAAAGGACCTCTTCATGGTGGAGCCAATGAGCGTGTTATGAAAATGCTTACGGAAATTGGCAGCGTTGAAAATGCGATTCCTGCTATAGAGAAGAAGCTTGAAAACAAAGAAAAAATCATGGGGATGGGCCACAGGGTTTATAAATCCGGCGATCCTCGCGCGAAGCACTTAAAAGAAATGTCTCGTGAACTGACCAAGTTGACAGGTCATTCTAAATACTACGAGATGTCTATCAAAATTGAAGATTACATTAAAGAAAATAAAGGACTTCCAGCAAATGTGGATTTCTATTCTGCATCGGTTTATCATAGCCTTGGAATTGATCACGACATTTTCACACCGATATTTGCGGTTAGCCGTGTTTCCGGTTGGTTAGCTCACATTCTTGAACAGTATTCGGATAATCGTCTGATCCGTCCTCGTGCAGAATATGTAGGACCTAAGGGCCAGACTTACACACCAATTGACGAACGTTAAGAGAGGGGCTGTCGAGCTTCCTCTTCTCTTTGCTTTAGCTTCTATATAATTTAACGTATGATAGAAGAGGATGTTACATCCCATTTTATGAAATAAATTTAGGAGGGTATATTTTGACACAATCAGAGAAAATCACAGTAGAACAAAACGGAGAATTGAACGTACCTAATCGTCCAATCATCCCTTACATTGAAGGTGACGGTATTGGACCGGATATTTGGGCGGCTGCCAGTCGTGTAATCGAAGCTGCAGTAGATAAAGCCTACAATGGAGAAAAATCTATTGAGTGGAAAGAAGTATATGCTGGTCAGAAATCTTATGATAAAAGCGGAGAATGGCTTCCTGATGCTACACTGGACACCATCCGTGATTACAAAATTGCGATTAAGGGACCTCTTACGACTCCAATCGGCGGCGGAATCCGTTCACTTAACGTAGCGCTTCGTCAAGAGCTTGATTTATTTACCTGCCTGCGTCCGGTACGTTATGTAGAAGGTGTACCATCCCCTGTTAAACGTCCAGAAGACACAGACATGGTAATCTTCCGCGAAAACACAGAAGACATTTATGCAGGAATCGAATGGCAAAAAGGCACACCTGAAGTTAAAAAAGTTATAGACTTTCTTCAGAATGAAATGGGTGTACATAATATCCGTTTCCCTGAAACTTCAGGAATTGGGATCAAGCCGGTTTCTGAAGAGGGTACGAAGCGTCTGGTTCGTGCATCTATTGATTATGCTTTGAATGAAGGCCGTAAAAACGTAACGTTGGTTCACAAAGGTAACATTATGAAGTACACAGAAGGTTCTTTTAAAGCATGGGGTTATGAAGTAGCGGAAGAAGAATACGGAGACAAAGTCTTCACATGGCTGGAATATGACCGAATCGTTGAGAAAGAAGGAAAAGAAGCGGCTAACAAAGCGCAGGATGCAGCAGAAGCAGAAGGTAAAATCATTGTGAAAGATGCTATCGCTGATATCTTCCTCCAACAGATTCTTACTCGTCCAAAAGAGTTTGATGTAGTTGCTACTATGAACCTTAATGGGGATTATGTTTCAGATGCGCTTGCAGCTCAGGTTGGCGGAATTGGAATTGCGCCTGGTGCAAACATTAATTTTGAAACAGGCCATGCTATATTTGAAGCTACACATGGTACAGCACCAAAGTATGCAGGTATGGATAAGGTGAACCCTTCCTCTGTAATTCTCTCTGGTGTACTTATGCTTGAGCATCTTGGATGGAGAGAAGCAGCAGAATTGATTTCTAAATCCATGGATAAAACCATCGGAAGCAAAGTGGTAACTTATGACTTTGCACGAATGATGGAAGGTGCCAAAGAAGTGAAGTGCTCTCAGTTCGGTGATGAACTAATTAAAAATATGGACTAATGGTTAATTAAAAGGAGCTGGGTAATATGGCTATTCGCAGAAATAAAATATCCGTGATCGGTGCCGGCTTTACGGGTGCTACTACGGCACTTATGGCAGCCCAGAAAGAATTGGGTGATGTTGTACTGGTCGATGTCCCTGATATGGAAGATCCCACCAAAGGAAAAGCTTTAGATATGTTAGAAGCGAGTCCAGTACAAGGGTTTGATGCCAAAGTAAATGGAACTTCTAATTATGAAGATACTAAAGGCTCTGATCTGGTGATTATTACAGCGGGGATTGCTCGTAAGCCTGGTATGAGCCGCGATGATCTTGTTGCGACAAACTCAAAGATCATGAAGAGCGTAACAAAAGAGATCGTGAAGAACTCTCCGGATTGCTACATCATTGTACTGACTAATCCAGTTGATGCTATGACGTACTCTGTATTCCAGGAAGCAGGGCTTCCTAAGAACCGCGTTATTGGCCAATCTGGTGTATTGGATACTTCACGCTTCCGCACCTTTGTAGCGGAGGAACTGAATGTTTCCATAAAAGATGTCACTGGTTTTGTCTTAGGCGGGCATGGAGATGACATGGTCCCATTGACTCGTTATTCTTTTGCAGGCGGCATACCGCTTGAAAAGCTAATCCCTAAAGAACGTCTTGATGCGATTGTGGAACGTACAAGAAAGGGAGGCGGAGAAATCGTAGGGCTGCTTGGTAACGGCAGCGCTTACTACGCACCTGCTGCTTCACTTGTACAAATGGCCGAGGCTATTTTAAAAGACCAGCGCCGCATATTGCCAGCTATTGCATATCTGGAAGGTGAATATGGATACGATGGCATTTATCTTGGAGTTCCTACCATCCTTGGTGGAAATGGAATTGAAGAAGTTATTGAGCTTGAATTAACAGAAGATGAAAAACAGCAGCTCGATCAATCAGCAGACTCTGTTAAAAATGTATTAAATGTATTAAAATAGGATTGTAAAGGATTCGGGGTTATCCTCGAATCCTTTTTTACACAACAACAGAAAACGCTTTCAAAGAGGTGGTTTAATGTTAAGTAAAAAGCGAAAATTAGGAAAGAAAATGAACGACTTACAGGTAGGAGATACCTTTACGACTTCTGCAACAGTAGAAGACCGTGATCTGCTCATGTATTTAGGGCTTACAGATGATTCAAACCCTCTCTATATTCAGCACGATTATGCTTCGCAAACTCCATTTAAACGTCCGGTTGTACCTACTGTTATGCTGTTTGGAATGGTTTCTTCCATAATATCCATGCACCTTCCTGGGCCGGGCAGTCATATTGTTTCTCAGGAAATCTCATATCCGAAACCTGTATACCACTACGCGGAAGTACGCTTTAGAGCTGAAATTACAGTGGTGAATAAGGATGATCATCTTGTCACGATTCACGTCACTGGCTATGATGAAGAGGGGGATGAGGTAGTCAGAGGCACGTTAGGCGTAAAGCCGCCATACGAACCCAATTCAATGAATGCTCACTCTCTTGAAAACTTTTACTAAAATATCCAAAAAGAAAGAGGTCTCCCTAAGAGATCTCTTTTTCTTTTTTTTGGAAACTTAAGAAAAGGATTTCTACGTCGATAGTTAGTATAGATAAGTACTTTAAAATAAATCATACGCCTTGTTGCGAGACGCGAATTAGGAGGTTGCAGAACTCTCCCTGCATCGTGAAAGAAGCTTAAGGTGTGTTAGATCAGCTGCATTAAGTAAAAAGGGGAATGATATATTAAGTTTAAGTAAAGATTATTAACATCCATATTCAAATTGTAAAGTTCATTGTATTATGTAGTTAACTTGTAGGTTGGGGTGATTAGAAGTGGATCAGAAAATATTGATTGTTGACGATGAAGAATCCATTGTAACGTTACTTAAATATAATATAGAGCAGGCAGGATATGAAACGGAAGTAGCTTATACGGGTACAGATGCTTTAGAGAAAGCGTCTGTTACCTCCTTTGATTTGATTGTACTGGACGTAATGCTCCCTGGAATGGATGGGATGGAAGTTTGCAAGAAATTGCGTCAAATGCAGGTGGAAACACCTATTTTAATGCTCACTGCAAAAGATGATGAATTTGATAAAGTTCTTGGTCTAGAATTAGGTGCTGATGACTATTTAACTAAGCCGTTCAGTCCTAGGGAAGTTGTAGCCAGGATTAAAGCCATCTTACGACGTATGCTTCGTGAACCAGCGGAGGTCGATGAGACTCATATTAAAATTGCCGGGCTCTCTATTTACCCGGAACAATATGAAGCCACTATTAATGAGGAGCCTCTGACATTTACGCCTAAAGAATTTGAACTTCTTCTCTATTTAGCTAATAACCTTGGACGTGTTCTTTCAAGGGATCAACTCCTTCGAGCCGTCTGGAATTATGATTTTGCCGGTGATACAAGGATTGTGGATGTTCACGTAAGTCATTTACGTGAAAAGATAGAACCTGAGACCAAAAAACCGGTCTATATAAAAACTATTCGTGGACTTGGATATAAAATGGAGGAACCAAAGTAGATGTCATCAAATACGAGACCATTAATTACCTACACAATTTTAATAGTCATTGTGATGGTGGGTCTTGGAATCCTTTTAGCTCAGCTGACCCGAACCTATTTCATCAATATTTTTGAAGACCGTGTAGCTGTAGAGAGTCAGTACTTTTCTACTTATCTTGAGAGGTATGCTAAGGACAATGACATTAGTCAGGAAGAACTCTTTAATTTCAGTGAACAGCTGAATACAGGAATGGTGTTTGAATCTGAGAATGGTGAAATACTAGTGGATACTGTCGAAGCGATCCCCATCATATCTGATGATGAAAAAAAGAAAGTCCTGAATAGCGTAGACCGCAATGGCTCCGAAGAGGGAAAATTGATCGGTGATTTGTTTTACTACACCTCGAGTATTGAAGTGAACAATACGGAGGGGACCTTGATTCTTCTCTCTCCCGTTAAATCGTTGACCAATATTACAAAGAATATATGGCTGTTAATAGGGGTCACTTTATTCTTGGGTCTGCTGGTTATATTCGTGATTGGATTTAATGTTTTTTCTAAATATATCCGGCCGATCCGTTCAGCTGCCAACGTAGCAACTGAACTTGCAAGAGGGAACTATAAGGCCCGCACGTATGAGGGCCATTTTGGTGAAGCTGGTCAGCTCAGCCGCTCCATTAATATTTTAGCGAGAAACCTTCAAGAGATGACCAGCACTCAGGGCATGCAGGAGAATCAGCTAGAAGCAGTTATTAACAATATGGGAAACGGGCTTGTTCTTATAGACGAGAGAGGATATATTCTGCTGGTGAACCGTGCCTTTTTGGAAACGTTTAAAGGAAAGCCTGCCGAATATATAAGTTATTTATACCATGATGCTATCCCGTACACAGCGATTCATGAAACAGTGAAAAAGATTTACATGTTTGAGGAGACCGTTAGTGAAACATTTGTATTACCGGTGAACATAGACCGAAAACACCTGGAAGTAACCGGTGCCCCTATTTTTAGCGAGGATCGCAAGTGGAAAGGTGTTGTCCTGGTATTTCACGACATAACAGAACTTAAGCAATTAGAACAAATGAGGAAAGATTTTGTTGCCAACGTGTCCCATGAATTGAAAACCCCAATTACTTCAATAAGAGGGTTTTCTGAAACGCTTCTAGATGGAGCAATGAAAGATGAGGCTATGCTCGAACAGTTCCTTCAGATTATTCTAAAAGAAAGCGGAAGGCTTCAGTCACTTATACAGGATCTATTAGAGCTTTCTAAGTTAGAAAGAGAGGACTTTAATTTAAGTATTGAACGAGTAGATATTCAACGTCTGTTATCCGATCTTCTTCCTATAGTTCAGCAGCATGCAGATCAAAAGCAAGTTCAGTTATCCACAGAAGTAGAAGGGAACACCATTATTGAAGGAGATTCCAGTCGTTTAAAACAAGTCTTTATGAATTTATTGACCAATGCAATTAATTACACGAAAGTAGATGGAAACGTTTCGTTGATATTTAAGGATTTAGATGATCGAGTTTTAGTATCTGTAAAAGATAATGGGGTAGGGATCCCGCAAGAAGAGGTCTCCCGCATTTTTGAAAGGTTTTACCGTGTGGACAAAGCAAGGAGCAGGAATTCAGGAGGGACGGGTCTCGGTCTTGCCATAGTGAAGCACATTGTAGAAGCTCACCATGGAAACGTACACGTAGATAGTGTGGTTGATGAAGGCACAACCTTTCATGTGGAAATCCCTAAGCAATTTACACAATCTTAATAATGCTTTAAATTTACATTCATATTTCTTTGATAAGATTACTATGAAACCCTTTCATCCAAGGTGTTTTCTCTTTTAGGCAGAAGCTTCCCTCGCTTCTGCCTTTTTTTTGGTGGAATACTAATCTTATAGGTCAAGCTATTCTCTATTGTTAACGGATGTCTTTTTTTCTTCTCAGCACTAAACATGGTAGAATGAACAAAAAGGCGTTTTTATTATTGAAGGAGTGAGTTCATGGCTGAAAAGGTTGTATTAATTGATGGAAACAGCATAGCCTATCGTGCGTTTTTTGCATTACCTTTATTAAATAATGATAAAGGAGTGTACACAAACGCGGTTTACGGTTTTACTACGATGCTATTGAAGATATTAGAGGAAGACCAGCCCGACCATTTATTGGTGGCGTTCGATGCTGGAAAAACAACTTTCAGGCACGATACTTATAGTGAATATAAAGGCGGAAGACAGAAAACACCCCCGGAATTATCCGAACAGTTCCCGGTTCTCAAGGAACTACTTGATGCTTTCGGGGTGAAGTATTATCAGCTCCCTCAATATGAAGCTGATGATATTATTGGCACGATCGCTGATCAGGCAGGGCAGGATGGATATGAAGTGAAAGTAATTTCTGGAGATAAAGACTTGCTTCAGCTGGTAACTGATCGAGTTAGTGTTAGCTTGACGAAGAAGGGGATTACGAATGTGGATACATACGATCCTTCGTTCATGGAAGAAAAAATGGGGGTTCGGCCGGATCAGATCATTGACTTGAAAGCACTTATGGGAGATAGTTCTGATAATATTCCTGGTATTCCCGGTGTAGGAGAAAAAACGGCAGTAAAACTATTGAAGCAATTTGATACAATTGACCGCCTTTATGATAATCTGGATCAGATCAGCGGTAAAAAATTAAAAGAAAAGCTGGAAAATCATAAAGAAGATGCTTACATGAGCCGCAAACTTGTAACAATTGAGAAACAAACTCCTATAGAAATAGAATTAAAAGATTTAGGTTATCAAGGATATCAATCCAGCCAGGTCAGCCATCTATTTAAAGACCTGGGTTTTCAGTCATTACTTTCAAGAATTCAAGAAGGCGGAACAGAAGAAGAAAATGGGGGTGCTGAGCCCTTCCCAGAGATTAATGTGGAAGTTGTTAAAGATTTAGAAACTGACATGTTTTCTGGTAAGGAAGCCTTAGTGGTTGAGATGCTGTACGACAATTATCACCAGGCTTCTGTAGAAGGCATTGCTATCGTAAATGAAGAAAGTAAGTATGTGATTACAATGGAGGATGCGAAAGAGTCGAAAGGATTTAAGGAATGGGCAGAAAATGGTGAAAAAGAGAAATGGGTATTTGATGCGAAACGGACGGTCGTAGCTCTTATGCGTCACGGAATTCATATCCAAGGTATTCATTTTGATCTCTTATTAGCCTCTTATCTAATTAATCCTGCTGAAAACCATCATGACATACCTGCTATTAGTCATCGTATGGGTGAAAGCAAAGTGAAATATGATGAAGAAGTTTATGGGAAAGGGGCTAAAATGAAGCGCCCTGAAAATGATAAGGACTTCTATGAACATATTAGCAGGAAAGCTGACATGGTATATAAATTGAAAGATACAGTGGAAACCGAACTGAAAAATAAAGAACAGTATAATTTATATATGGATTTAGAAATGCCGCTTGCTTTGATCTTAGGGCGGATGGAGCATAGAGGAGTACTCGTTGACCAAGAGCGTTTGGAGGAGATGGGCGCTGAATTGGAAGGCAGACTGAACGCAATTGAGAAAGAGATTTTTGAGCTTGCGGGTGAATCTTTTAATTTAAACTCACCTAAACAGCTTGGTCCCATTTTGTTCGAAAAGCTGAACTTACCCGTAATTAAGAAGACGAAGACGGGATATTCGACCTCTGCTGATGTACTTGAACAATTAGAAGATAAACATGAAATAATTTCCAAGATTTTAATGTATCGTCAATTAGGGAAATTGAAATCCACTTATATTGAAGGTTTGCTTAAGGTCATCGATGAGGATACTCATAAAGTTCACACACGATTTAATCAAGCCTTAACTCAGACCGGTCGTTTGAGTTCAACCGAGCCCAACCTTCAAAATATTCCGATACGGTTAGAGGAAGGACGAAAAATTAGGCAAGCCTTTATTCCTTCCAAAGAAAATTGGGTTATTTTTGCCAGTGACTATTCTCAAATTGAACTGCGTGTACTTGCGCATATTGCACAGGATGAGAAACTGATCGAGGCTTTCCGGGAAGGGCAGGATATTCATACTCAGACAGCGAGTGAAGTGTTTGGTGTTTCCAAGGAAGACGTTACGAGTGAAATGAGGAGACAGGCCAAAGCTGTGAACTTTGGAATTGTTTATGGGATTAGTGATTACGGATTATCGCAAAGTCTTGATATTCCGCGTAAAGAAGCCCAGGCATTCATTGATAAGTACCTGGAGAGCTACCCGGGTGTTAAAAAGTATATGGAAGAGACGGTGCAGGAAGCTAGACGTGTGGGTTATGTTACCACCTTTATGAATAGAAAGAGATACCTTCCTGATCTGACAAGCCGTAATTTTAACCGCCGAAATGCGGCAGAGCGTACTGCTATGAACACTCCTATTCAAGGAAGCGCGGCAGACGTAATCAAAAAAGCAATGATTGATCTTGAACACCGGCTAGCTGAAGAAAAGCTTGAAGCTAAGATGCTGCTGCAAGTTCACGATGAATTGATATTAGAAGCTCCTGAAGAAGAAGTTGAGCAGTTGAAAGAAGTCGTTGCATCAGTAATGGAACAAACGGTGAATTTAGATGTTCCATTAAAAGTGGATTATTCTTATGGATCTACCTGGTATGATGCAAAGTAAGTGAGGAGAATGACACCATGCCTGAACTTCCAGAGGTCGAAACAGTCAGACAAACATTAAAAACCTTAATATTAAACAAAACTATAGGCGACGTCTCGGTGTATTGGGGGAATATAATTAAAAATCCAAAGGACCCTGATGAGTTCAAGCGTCTGCTTAAGGGTCAATCCTTTATGGATATTGAACGTAAAGGGAAATTTATGATCTTTCACATGGATGATTTGGTGCTTATATCCCATTTAAGGATGGAGGGGAAATTCGGCCTGTATGACGCAGATGTAGAAAAGCCCAAGCACACCCACGTCGTGTTTCACTTTACAGATGGCACAGAATTAAGATATAACGATGTACGTAAATTCGGGACAATGCATGTGTTTCCAAAAGGGGAAGAAATGGATAGGAAACCTCTCAACCAACTAGGGCCTGATCCGTTTGAGGAAGCTTTTACCCTTGATTACTTTTATCATAAATTACAAAAAACCTCGAGAAACATTAAGACCGTTCTCTTGGATCAGACTATTGTAGCTGGGCTGGGCAATATTTATGTAGATGAAGCATTGTACAAAGCCCGGATTCACCCGGAACGATTGGCTAACCAGCTTTTAAAAGAGGAAGCGAATCGTTTGAGAAAAGCGAGTGTTCAGATTATAGAAGAAGCTATTGGTTTAGGTGGAACTACAATAAGATCCTATTTAAACAGTCAGGGTAAGATTGGCAGTTTTCAGCAGAATTTGAAAGTTTATGGTAAGCAGGATACCCTTTGCAGCGAGTGTGGGGGGCAAATAATAAAAACAAAGGTCAGTGGAAGAGGTACTCATATTTGCCCGACATGTCAATCGTGTCAAAATTATTAGACTCCCATATACTATTTACACCTTAGCGAACAGGGGTGGAATAGATGGGAGTTCTAGCTTTCACTTTTTTATTTGTGACAGCACTTAGTATCGACAGCTTCGGAATAGGTTGCGTTCTCGGGATGAGAAAGATTAGTCTTTCACTTCGAGGAATTTTAACGATCGCTTTTTTATCAGGTGCAGGATTCATGGTCTCTTCTTATATGGGCGCGCTCCTATTGCCGTTTATTCCTGCTGAGTATGCGGAAAGACTGGGTGCACTGACCTTGATTGGGATTGGGTTTTATTTTTTATATCAATACTTTCGAAAGCCTGATCAGAGTCAGAAGAAAGAGCCCTGGTCCCAGCCTGCACGCGTACTTAACGATCCCGTAGCAGCTGACGTGGATCAGTCCGGTGGTATTAAAGGGAAAGAAGTTTGGCTGTTAGGAGCAGCCTTGTCCCTGGATACGCTTGGTGCCGGCATCAGCGGAGCTTTTATGGGAGTTGAACCTTTTGTAACAGCTTTATGGATCGTTATAATCACTTTTTTTATGCTGTATGCTGGAATTTTGAGCGGAGCAAAATTAAGCGAAAAAGCAGAAGGTATCTCGATCGTACCTGCCGTACTGTTGATTACGATCGGGATCATTAAATTAACGTAAGGGGGTTGCAATTTGACTGTTGTTATTGGACTGACCGGAAGTATTGCCAGCGGTAAAAGTACGGTTTCTCAAATGTTTTCAGAGTTTAACATTCCGGTTGTGGATGCAGATCAACTATCTAGAGAAGTTGTAGAACCGGGCGAGCCTGCCTATAACAAAATTGTTGAGGCTTTCGGTTTTCAAATTCTGCAGGATGACCGGACGATTGACCGAAAGCGGCTGGGGAAAATTATTTTTTCGGATGAAGAAAAGAGACAACAATTAAACTCCATTGTTCATCCGCAAGTAAGACAGGAAATGCTGGAACGGAGAGACTCATACAAGGAAAACAAATATCCAGCCGTCGTGCTAGATATTCCCTTGCTCTTTGAAAGTAAGCTTACCAGTTACGTAGACCAGGTAGTGGTGGTCTATGTAGATGAAAAGACACAACTTAAGCGGCTGATGGAAAGGGACCAATCAGAACGTGAAGAAGCCGAAGAAAGAATCCAAGCCCAAATCTCGATTGCGGAAAAAGCAAAAATGGCGGATGCCGTAATTGATAATAATGGAACGGTGGATGAAAGCTTTCAACAATTAAAAGACATACTTCATCAGTGGAATATCGTATAGTAACACGTCAGGACTTTTTTAGTTTTGACGTGTTTATTTATTTAGGCCTGTTGAAAGGCTGGTTTTAAGCATAGGTCGCACCCTGGTAGTTGAAAAACGCTGGTTTCTTTACATTCTTTATTCGAAAGGCCCTGTTAACTATTATGGTTGGTAGTTCATAAGAATCTTACTATAAGGCCGTTATCTGGAAGGCTCAGTTTTAGCCCATGGGCGCGATTCGGTTTACTTCTTCCCTAGGAAAGAGACTCGTTTCCAGCGTCCTATTTTCTAGATGAATTGAACGAAACCATTCTTACACAATCGGAAGTATATTTGTAAAACCAGCACTGAGATTTAACAGAGCTAGTCGACCATACAATTGCACCTTTTTATGAAATAAGAAAATCCTGGTCTTTTGTAAAAGGATGGTTAGGAAATCTGAAAAATCATTAATAGTATCCCGTATTAAACTCGACCATTTTTGCTAAAGTAAGAAGAACTACGTAACGTGAAAAATTCGCCCGTTATTTTTAGAGTAACCTACTTTTAAAAAATATCATGGTTTAACTGAAAAAGCGCTTACAATATGTTATACTATTTCTGAAAAAACGAATTTTAAGTATATCATATATATAGGGGGCTGGAGCATGGGGAAAACAAAGATCGCTATAAATGGCTTAGGTAGAATTGGGAGAATGGTGTTTAGAAAAGCTGCAACAGATGATTCAATTGAACTAGTAGCGGTTAACGCAAGTTATCCTCCAGAAACTATAGCTCATATGTTGAAATACGATAGTGTACACGGTCGGTTCGATGGAGAAATAAGAGCGGCAGCTGGCGGGTTGGAAGTAAATGGTAAAAAAATTGTGATGTGTTCCACACGAAATCCTCTGGAATTGCCCTGGGATCGTCTGGGGGTTGATATCGTCATTGAGGCTACCGGTAAGTTCAGAACTAAAGATGAAGCCTCTTTGCATATAGAAGCTGGGGCCAAAAAAGTAATCATTACAGCTCCTGGCAAGCAAGTTGATGCAACGATAGTTATGGGAGTAAACGAAGAAACTTATCTCCCGGAACAGCACCATGTGATCTCCAATGCTTCGTGCACGACCAACTGTCTCGCTCCTGTAGTTAAAGTATTGGAAGATGAGTTTGGAATAGAAAATGGACTGATGACCACTGTCCATTCCTTTACAAACGACCAGAAAAACCTAGATAATCCCCATAAAGATTTACGAAGAGCGCGAGGATGTACTCAATCCATTATACCGACTTCTACAGGAGCTGCGAGAGCCCTCGGGGAAGTTATTCCTAGTTTGAAAGGAAAACTAAATGGCATGGCTTTAAGAGTTCCTACACCAAACGTTTCATTAGTGGATTTAGTCGTGGATTTAAAAAGGAACGTAACGGCCGAAGAAGTAAATCAGTCGTTTTCTACAATGGCTGCAAGAGAAATGAAAGGTATAATAGAGTATAACGAAGAACCTTTGGTATCCATTGATTATACAACTTCTCCTTCTTCTGCAATTATTGATGCTCTGTCTACTCAGGTGATTGAGAATCGCAAAGTAAAGGTATTAGCCTGGTACGATAATGAGTGGGGATATTCCTGCCGTGTCGTGGACCTTGCCAAATATGTAGGAAATGTCATGAAGCAAGAAAAAGAAGCTCGAGTTTCTTAGTAGCCAATTACCCCAAAAGTATCTTATAATAGGACCATCGTGTAAGGTATTATTTTACAGGCATTCTCATTAACACAAATTATGTGAAGTGGCCCTTTAAAAATAAATCTTGCAAAATGGGGGTATAACGTATATACTTCTTTTTGACCTTCTGAATTTCAATCCATTTCATCTCTACTCAAAGGGTTAGGACCTCTCAGGACTAACTTTCCCCCGTGGTAGTGCATGACTGTTTTTTAGAAGGAGAAGAAGTTAATGTACAAAGGGGGATCCTAATTATGGATACAATGGGAAGACATGTAATTGCTGAACTATGGGATTGTAATGAAGGAAAATTGAATGATATGTCGTATATAGAACAAGTTTTTGTCGACGCCGCTTTAAAAGCAGGGGCAGAAGTGAGAGAAGTTGCTTTTCATAAATTCGCTCCTCACGGCGTTAGCGGAGTAGTCATTATTTCTGAGTCTCACTTGACGATTCACAGCTTTCCTGAACATGGGTATGCAAGTATTGATGTTTATACATGCGGAGATCGTATCGACCCTAATGTTGCAGCACATTTTATAGTGGAAGCTTTAGAAGCAGGGCGCAATGAAACAGTGGAAGTTCCAAGAGGAATGGGCCCTGTGGAAGTGGAACAGTCTCGTGCTTTATAATTGTACAGGTAAAAGCCACACAGAGTGTATCTGTGTGGCTTTTTTGAATACTAGAGTTTGTCTTGAACGTCATAGTGCCCCGCTTCCTTCCTTAGGGTTTCCATTTCTTATTTTGTAGAATCGTGTTAAAATGTAGGAAGTCAATGTCGAATGGAATGAAGGGGTTAGGTAAGTGAAAGCGTTTATATCCAGATATTTTAGTAATCATTCAGAAACCAGTGAGCAGCATAAAGATGAGAAGCTTGTTACCCATTACTACAATGCTAAGCATGAGGAGCTTATTCGTGCAGTGGAGTCCTTGTTTCCCTCCCCTTCAGAAATTGTTGCCGTGTCTAAAGAGCGTGGGGAAGTTACAGTAAAATATAAAGGGAAGAGGCGTGCTTTTGTAGTGGCTACCATTATTATGGTGCGTCCTTTTCGGATAGCTGTAGACTTTTCTGTCACAACTGACTCGGGAGGGCCTGTAGATCTTGGGTTCAGCCGTAATCTAATTGTGAATCTCTATGAGAAATTGGATGGGCAATTTACTAGGGTGGATCCATCGTAAGAATTCCAATGAAATGAAGACTATGTGGAGTTGATCGAATTTGAAGTGTCCGAATTGCCACTATAAAAGTACAAAAGTCCTTGATTCTAGACCAATTGAAGAAGGACAGTCAATTCGAAGAAGAAGAGAATGTGAACAATGTGACTTCCGTTTTACTACTTTTGAAAGGATTGAAGAGGTTCCTTTGATTGTTGTAAAAAAAGAGGGCACCCGGGAAGAGTTCAGCCGAGAAAAACTGATGCGCGGGTTGATCAGGGCCTGCGAAAAGCGTCCAGTGGCTGCGGAAGAATTAGAGAGTGTGACTCTTGATATCGAGAAGGAATTAAGAAACCGCGGTGTTTCTGAAGTGATGAGTAAAGATATAGGAGAAATGGTTATGGAACGTTTAGCAGATATTGATGAAGTAGCTTACGTTCGATTTGCCTCGGTTTACAGACAATTTAAAGATATCAATGTATTTATAGATGAACTGAAAGATTTAATTAAACACGAGGATGAAGAATGAGCCTGGCGTGGCTCATTTTCTATTTCAATGAAAGATCGGAGGTGTTGACGTGAACAATTCTGTAGGAAAGCTTCTGCCAGTGGATGGATTTCGTTTATCTAAGTGCGGAGAACTTCCTGTAAGTGCTGATCGTTCACTGACTCATCTTTATCAGCCAATTGTTGGTCAATTAGCTGTTTCTTTATATCAAGTATTTTTATCCGAATATGACATGGCTCCTTCTGGCGAAATTCAAACCCATCACACCTTAATGTCGTATTTGTCTGTGCCTTTGGATAAAATATATGAAGCTAGAAAGAAGCTTGAGGCTATCGGTCTTCTGCAAACTTATCGTTCTTCAACCAATGAAAAGCAGACGGAATATTTATACAGGCTTCACCCGCCATTTGCACCGGAGGACTTTTTTCTTGATAACATGCTCGCTATGCTCTTATATCATGAGCTGGGGTCAGAAAAATATGAACAGCTGAAAAGACGTCTTGTTAGGCAGGAATTTGCAGTAGAAGGGCTTGACGAAGTAACAGCTACATTTGGAGAAGTCTTCCATTCTCAAACGATTGAAGCGGCAAGATCTGAAGCCAATGAGAAGCAGACAGAAAGTTATTCTAGGAAGAACGGAGGGCCTTTTCTGAAAGAGGACTTTGTGGATTTCGATTGGCTTCATGATGCCTTAATAAAACGAATGTATCCTAGTGATAAAATATTAACAGGGACCAATAAACGATTGATCACCCAGCTGGCTTCTCTCTATAATTTGAGCTTGCTGGACATCGAAAAAGCCGTTACCTGGGCAATTGATGAAGATCACCGCTTAGTAGCCGAAGAGTTAAAAGCTGCCTGTCACGATTTTATGAAAGAAAAGCCGTCAAGCCGAAACTTTAATCATATTGACCAAAGGGAAAAAGCAGTATCTGGCTCGAGCAAATCAAAGAGTAAAGGGGACCAGTTTATTGATATGCTGGAACAGATTTCACCGCGTGAATTGCTTGAGGATCTTTCAGGAGGAAATAAAGCCTCTGACCAGGACTTAAAGTTGATTCGTGATGTAATGACAGAACAAGGTCTCTCACCTGGAGTCATGAATGTGCTTGTTCATTACGTTATGTTGAAAACCGACATGAAATTATCAAAAGCCTACATGGAGAAGATTGCCGGTCATTGGACAAGAAAGAATGTGACCACTGTCAGACAAGCCATGAACTTGGCAAAAGCGGAACACCAGAAATATCAGCAGTGGGGCAATCAGAAAAATTATAAACGGAAAAGTAAACATGATGAAGTTATTCCGGCTTGGTTCAACCAGAAGGATAATAAGAATGAACAAACCCATCAGGATTCAGCTGTGAATACGGATGAGATCGCAGAGAGAATTAAAAGGCTGACGAATAAAGGAAACTGATAATAAGGTGTGAGAAGAGTCATGGAACCGATTCAAAGATCATTAAAAAAATGGATGCGCGATCATAAACAGTTCCAGGAACGAATGAATCGTATGAAAGAAGAGGTTGTCCGGTCAGAGGAAGTGTCAGAATTAATCAGAAATCATTCATCTTTGACAGAAGATGCCGTTGAAAAACAATTAATTAAGTTATATGAATACCAATCTCAATCTAAAGACTGTGAGAAATGCCCTTCACGGGAGGAGTGTATTAATATACTTCCTGGTTATGTGCCTCGTGCTGAAGTGGAGGGCAGTGAAGTTAAATTAGCTTATGATAAGTGCCGTCGGCAGAGAAAGTTAGAAGAACAGCAAAAGCAGAAATCTCTCGTGAAAAGCTTACACATGCCAAGGGAAATTTTAGAAGCAAGTTTATCCAGACTTGACCTCGAGGATCCAGACCGGGGCAGTGCGGTGGAAAAAACGGTTCGCTATATTGAAAATTTAAATGAAGAGCTGCCAAGTAAAGGGTTATACTTTCATGGACCGTTTGGAGTTGGTAAGACATACTTTCTCGGAGCTATTGCCAATGAACTGAGCGATAAAAATATTCCATCGATGATCATTTACATGCCTGAATTTGTAAGAGAAATTAAAGCTTCAATTAAAGATGATTCCATGAATGAGAAGATTGAAGCATTCAAAGAGACGCCCGTGCTTATGCTGGACGACATCGGAGCAGAATCTCAATCCGCATGGTTTAGAGATGAAGTATTAGGCTCTATTTTACATTATCGTATGATGGAGCGTCTGCCGGTGTTTTTTACTTCAAATTACAGCCTGGGAGAACTGGAGAAAGTACTTATGCTGAGCAATCGTGGTGATGTAGAACAGGTGAAAGCGAAAAGGATTACAGAAAGAATAAAGCAGCTCAGCCAGGAAGTAAAAGTTGACGGACGCAACCGTAGAGAATAACCCCTTTAATTTTTAAGGATCTGTATCATGATTTATGACACTGAGACATAAATATAAGATGGAAAAGGACAAACTCATTCTTGGAGTCAGACCTTTAATGCTTATTCTGCTTCTTGCTTATTAAAGGCTTGAAGCCACATGATATAGTTCGGTAGGAAGTCGGGAATTAGGGGGAATACTATTGTTTTGTGTACATTTTTCCAAACGGGCAGAGGCAGTTAGTTTTTTAAAAGCCGTCGATCATAAACAGAAGTACTGGTTTCTTAAAAAATACAAGCGTCATTTTGTAGTATTGGGAGAAGCAGATTCTTCAATTGGCTGGCTGTATTATAAGGAAGCTGTAGAAGGGCTTATAGTGGTAATTAGAGAAAGAAAATGGCTGGGCTGGATAGAAGGCGTTTTAAAACATCGTTACTATTATGAGGATCAGGAAGAAATTCAGCGGATCTTGGAGATTGCGCGTGAATTTGAGGATAAGCCTCCAAGAGGTCTGAACCTTCCGGCTGTTAATTTGAATTTGAGGACTGCTATTCAGAAGTATGTAAGTAAAGATAGAAATGTGGATTTTGATGGGTTAAGTGCATACTGTTTAGAGGACCTTCATAGCACCGTGCTCGAATATACGGGTCTATTAATTGATGAATATAAACAAGAAGAGTCTTTTCAACTGCTTTTGGATTCTTGGAGAAGCCGCGTACACCATAAGGATACTGGCATCCAACTTTTACATCTGTTAGAAAATGGTTCCCTTCATTACTTTCATGATGAGGGCAACCCATTAAGTGAATCCGAGACCCTGCTCTATAGAAGGCAGTATCCCGATGATTCCATTAACGATCTTCCGCTTCGGTGGACCATCACTCCCGCTCTTGTACACGCTCCCGATCAGCTCATCATTTATTCAGATAAAGCAAGTGATTCAGAACTGGAATTATTGATGAGTATCTTTGAAGAGAAGGCCAGCTGGAAGCCTATATCAGAATTTCCTTTTGAAATCTCTTGATTTCCATTGGAATAATGGATATAATACCTACATATTTAAATAATCAGCGATGATAAGGACAACAATACGAAGTGACGCTTGATTAGAGAAGGGGGCCACCGGCTGAAAGCTCCTCCTTGACGACTTCAGTATTTACCACCTTTGAGCTTTGCTTACGAACCTTTTGTAGTAGTTGGCAGCGCCTTATCCCCGTTAAGGATGAATGAAGCCGCATGGAATGCGGAAATTTTGGGTGGAACCACGAGTAATAACGCTCGTCCCTTAGCTGAGAAAGCTACGGGACGGGCGTTTTTTAGTATAGTAAAAAGGAGTGTTTATGATGGCCAATGCAATAAATATTAAATTTCCAGATGGTAATATCAAAGAGTATGAGCGCGGCACCACTGGAGAAGAAATTGCTCATTCTATCTCACCAGGCTTGAAAAAACAAGCGCTGGCAGTAAAGTTGGATGGGGAACCTTTCGATTTAAGACGTCCAATTGAAGAAGATGGAATGATTGAAATACTTACGTATAAAAACCCGGAAGGTTTAGAAGTGCTGAGGCACTCTTCAGCACATCTAATGGCTCAAGCGGTTAAGCGCCTTTATGGTAATGTCAAACTAGGTGTAGGTCCCGTTATTGAAAATGGGTTTTATTACGATATCGACATGGAAGAATCCATTACACCAGAAGACTTGCCGAAAATTGAAAAAGAAATGCAGAAGATAGTAGATGAAAACCTGGAAGTAGAGCGAATTGAGCTTTCACGTGAGGAAGCTAAAGAGAAGTTCCGCCAAATCGGGGATGACCTGAAACTTGAATTAATAGATGATATTCCAGAAGGAGAACAGGTTACGATTTATAAGCAAGGAGAGTTTTTTGATCTTTGCCGAGGAGTCCATGTTCCTCAAACTAGTAAAATTAAGGTTTTCAAACTGTTAAGTATTTCAGGAGCTTACTGGCGCGGAAATAGTGATAATAAAATGCTTCAGCGTATCTATGGTACAGCATTTGAAAAGAAGGACCAACTAGAAGAATATCTGCACTTATTAGAAGAAGCCAAAGAGCGGGATCACCGTAAGTTGGGCAAGGAGCTCGAAATATTTACAGTTAATCAAAAAGTGGGACAGGGACTGCCTATGTGGCTGCCAAAAGGAGCGACAATCAGACGTACCATAGAAAGGTACATTGTTGATACAGAAGAGCGTCTAGGCTACGCCCACGTATATACACCTGTCCTTGGCAGTGTGGATCTATATAAGACAAGCGGTCACTGGGATCACTACCAGGATGATATGTTCCCAGTCATGGAAATGGACAATGAGGACCTTGTACTTCGTCCTATGAACTGCCCCCACCATATGATGGTCTATAAGAATCAATTATACAGCTATCGTAATCTGCCGGTAAGGATTGCGGAACTCGGGACTATGCACCGCCACGAAATGTCAGGAGCTCTAGCTGGTCTGCAGCGCGTGAGAGCCATGACTTTGAATGATGCTCATATCTTTGCCCGCCCAGATCAGTTGAAGGATGAGTTTAAGCGAGTTGTCCGACTTGTCCAGGAGGTTTACCACGACTTTGGAATTAATGATTATTACTTCCGACTGTCTTACCGGGATCCTGAGGATAAAGAAAAGTATGTGGATAATGATGAAATGTGGAATAAAGCTCAGGACATGCTGAAGGAAACAATGGAAGATATGCAGCTTGAATACGTGGAAGCCGAAGGGGAGGCCGCTTTTTATGGTCCTAAACTCGACGTACAAGTGAAGACGGCGCTTGGGAAGGATGAAACGTTATCTACGATCCAACTCGACTTCCATTTACCTGAGCGATTCGATTTAACTTATGTCGGAGAGGATGGAAACGACCACCGTCCTGTTGTTATCCACCGTGGTGTCGTTTCAACGATGGAGCGTTTTGTCGCTTTTCTAATCGAAGAATATAAAGGAGCATTCCCTACTTGGCTAGCCCCTGTACAGGCAAAAATTATTCCGGTTTCAGCTGATGCTCATCTGGACTACGCTAAAAAATTAGAAGATGAGTTAAGAGAGGCAGGCATCCGCGTTGAAGTAGACGAACGGAATGAAAAAATTGGTTACAAAATAAGAGAAGCGCAGATTCAGAAAGTACCTTTCCAACTGGTCGTCGGAGATCGGGAAATTGAAGACCATGCGGTTAATGTACGACGATACGGAGAACAGGATTCAGCTACAAAATCAGTGGACAAGTTTAAAGAGGAAATTAAAAATGAGATTGACCAGAAACTGTTAAGGAAATAAGTAATGAACACGGGCGTCCCCCGTGTTCATTAATCATTAGTTAGTAATTCCGATCTTGATTTTTAATTCAGGATCCTTTAAGCTATTAAAAGTGTAGGTAAAGGAACAAAAGGACTTGTTGACATTACTCAAAAGGCATGCTATTATAGTTTAGGTAACTTAATGAACGGATCTAGAGACAAGTAGAAGCACCCGCTTCTCACCTGATCGACGCTTTAAGCAGTTGGCAGGTTATTATTTCCTTTGTTTTCTTAGGAGACGTGTGGGTGCAGTATGTGTGCCGACACTTTTTTTATGTTGAAAATTCTTGTCGATGACAGATCTAATAGAAGTTTTCTAAATATGTTGGAGGTGGCTCAATATTAGCAAAGATAACATGAATGTTAATGAGAAAATTCGTGCCCGTGAAGTTCGCCTAATCGATGTAAACGGTGAGCAGCTTGGAGTAAAATCCCGTAACGAAGCATTAGATATTGCGGCTAACGCAAATCTTGATCTAGTTATGGTAGCTCCTAACGCTAAGCCGCCGGTTTGCCGAGTGATGGACTACGGGAAGTATCGCTTTGAGCAGCAGAAGAAAGAAAAAGAGGCTCGCAAAAAGCAAACCATTATCAAGGTGAAGGAAATTCGTCTAAGCCCGAATATTGAAGAGCATGATTTCAATACGAAGCTTCGTAATGCTCGTAAATTCTTGAGTAAAGGCGATAAAGTGAAAGCATCTGTCCGCTTCCGCGGCCGTGCGATCACACACAAAGAACTTGGCCAAAATGTACTGGAGCGCGTAGCTGAAGAGTGCAAAGATATTGCCCAAGTTGAGACCAAGCCTAAAATGGAAGGTCGCAGTATGTTTCTAATGCTTTCTCCTCTGAACGAGAAGTAAGAAACTGCAAAAAGTAAAAGGAGGAAATTCACATGCCAAAAATGAAAACCCATAAAGGTTCTCAAAAACGTTTCAAAAAAACAGGTACAGGTAAAGTGAAACGTTCTCACGCATTCACTAGCCACTTGTTCGCAAATAAGTCTACAAAACAGAAGCGTAAACTTCGTAAAGATACACTAGTTTCTGCTGGAGACTACCGTCGTATCAAGCACATGCTTCCAAAAGATTAATAACAGAACGAATAAATAGGAGGGATTCCCATGCCACGAGTAAAAGGTGGAACAGTGACACGTCAGCGTCGTAATCGTGTCCTTAAACTAGCAAAAGGTTATTATGGTTCAAAACATGCTTTGTTCAAACAAGCAAAACAACAAGTAATGAAATCAGGTCAGTATGCGTACCGTGACCGTCGTCAGAAAAAGCGTGATTTCCGCAGACTATGGATCGCACGTATTAACGCGGCAGCACGTACGAACGACATTTCTTACAGCCGTCTAATGCACGGTTTAAAGCTTGCTGGTGTTGAAGTAAACCGTAAAATGCTTGCCGATCTTGCTGTTAGTGATGAGCAAGGATTTGCAAATCTTGCGGAGCAGGCTAAATCTGCACTTAAATAAGTCTTTAAAGCGTAAATGCGCTTGAGTCTTACAATTTAATTGTTTTAAAAAGCCATTTCCGATCGCCTGGAAATGGCTTTTTTTATAAGGCGGGAAAATCAATGAAAATAGTATTTGGGTTTACAGTTATAAGTGTAATCCTCATGTCTCTTATCTGTCTCTATCTTATGTGGTGGGATAAACGAAAATCAGTGAAAGGCCAGTGGAGGGTCTCTGAGCAAACCATATGGATCACAGCTATTCTGGGTGGGGCATTCGGAGGCTGGGCAGGTATGCGTTTATTCCATCATAAAACCAAACATCATTTCTTTGCCTTTGGTCTGCCTGTACTTGCTTTGCTTCAAGCAGGACTGCTCGTGTACGGATTCGTTCAGTTCTACCCCTTATAAGTTTCTCATAAGATGTAGTTAGGGAGGGGGATTGAATGGGCGAGACATCTTCTGCAATCCTGACATGGATCGAACAACAAGAAGCCTGGGCACCGCTCTTATTCATAGGTATTCATTTATTACGGCCTTTTCTATTTCTACCAGTAATGCTTGTCTGCATCACTGGAGGGGTATGGTTTGGTCCAATTGCGGGTACTGCTTACTCCGTAATTGGTACCATGTTATCAAGCCTTCTTTTTTATCGGACTATTCGTTTGGTTCCATTCGGGTTAAAAAGGCTGCGAGGACTGAAGGAAAAGTGGATGAAAAAAAATGCCCATTTAACTGTTAAGCAAGTAGCAGTTCTTCGCTTAATACCGTTTATACATTTCCATTTACTATCCTATTGTTTATTGGAAATCAGTGCGGATTTCAAAGAGTATGCAAAGTCATCCCTGTTTGCAAACTTTCCCTTAGCTGTGGTCTACACGTCCATGGGCCAATGGATTTCAGTTTTGTCCATTCCAATGATGGTGATTTTCTCGATTTTTTTACTCATTGTAAGTTTTTCGATCCGTAAAAAATTTGAGGTTTTTGTTTGGAAAGATTTTTTTCATCCTGCTCCATAAAAAAGAGGCTGCTCCATATCTTTCGGAGCAGCCTCTTTTTAATAATTGTCATTTAAAGGATGAATAATCAAACGATTCATGGGATATTTCCATTCAATGGAGGCGTAAGGATAGCGTATGAGGATTTCCTGCTCTAGAAAATAAATATCTTCGCGATCAAGTCCTTGAAGCCTTTCGGGCTCATGGGTACTGACGTTAATCGTTACCACTTCAAAGGAATGCTCCGTAGTGCCTAAATATTTCTCCCCTTCAAATACAAACCCTTTGTAAGTCATAAGAAAGTTTTCTTTTGTGTTCTCTTTATTATCATGAAAGAAGAATTCCTGTTTTTCACGTGCTAGTTCCAGCTTCCTTCTTGGATTAACGGCAAATTTGTAAGCGGTGTATAGGATGAACGCTATGGCAATTAGTAATAATATACGGAAAAGGATTATTATCATACTTATCGTCTCCCTGTTCGTGGGTTAGTAGTTTATATACGTTTAGAAGTGTCGTTTTGTTTCAAAAAATGATACATTTATTAAAGATACGCTTATTGGGAAGGAGTCAGATCTTATGAATTGGGAAGCTTTATACCTTATGCAGGAAAAGCTCGATCATTATATTGAAACTCAACATCAATTGAAAAACTCAGAAAAGATAAAAGAAAAGCTTCTGGCTCTTCAAGTGGAATTAGGTGAATTGGCAAACGAAACACGCTGTTTCAAATTCTGGAGTACCAAGCAAGCCAGTACGAAAGAAGTCATCTTAGAAGAATATATTGATGGTCTTCATTTTATATTGTCTTTAGGGTTAGATCTTGGTCACCGTTATGAGTCTCAGCCCGTTACCCCGTTCACATCACAAACAGGTGCTTTTCTAGCGGTGTATTCCCTGATAGAACAGTTTCGTAACCACACAAATGAGAATAATTATAAGGAATTATTTGGCGGCTATCTTAGCTTAGGAGAGACGCTAGGGTTTAGCGAAGCTGAGCTCGTCCGGGCTTACCATGCTAAAAATGAAGTGAACTTTGAGCGGCAGGACCAGGGATATTAAGCCCGAAGAGACGCAATTTTTTGTGAAATCGCTTAAAAAGATATATAATAACACTTGGAAATAAAAAGGAGGAATTATTACATATGGCTAAAAAAGATGAAACGTTGACAATGCTGAAAGATCTTACTGATGCCAAGGGTGTGCCGGGAAATGAAAGGGAAGCTCGTGAAGTAATGAAAAGGTACATTACTCCCTTCGCTGATGAGGTATTTACGGATAACCTTGGCAGCTTAATTGCTAAGAAAACAGGAGATAAAAAAGGTCCTAGTGTCATGGTTGCAGGCCATTTGGATGAGGTTGGCTTTATGGTTACCCGTATCGATGATCACGGTTACGTTTATTTCCAAACCGTGGGCGGCTGGTGGAGTCAGGTAATGCTTGCCCAGCGTGTAACGCTCATGACAAGAAATGGAGACTTGACAGGCGTTATTGGCTCAAAGCCTCCGCACATTCTACCTGCTGAACAGCGCAAAAAACCAGTAGAAATTAAAGATATGTTTATCGATATCGGTGCTTCAAGCCGGGAAGAGGCTGAAGAATTTGGTGTGAAACCCGGGGACTCTGTGGTCCCATATTTTGAATTTACCCAAATGAAAAATGAAAAAATGCTGCTGGCAAAAGCGTGGGATAATCGAATTGGCTGTGCTATTGCTATAGAGGTTCTAAAGCGTCTGAAAGGCGAAAAGCATCCGAACGTGGTTTATGGTGTAGGTACGGTACAGGAAGAAGTGGGGCTTAGAGGTGCCCGTACTGCTGCGAACTTAATTAATCCAGATATCGCTTTTGGTGTAGACGTAGGTATTGCAGGCGATACCCCGGGGGTGTCCGATAAGGATGCCTCAAGTAAAATGGGAGATGGACCTCAAATCATTCTATATGATGCGTCCATGATTTCTCATAAGGGTCTGCGTGACTTTGTTACGGATACAGCTGATAAGAATAAAATCCCTTATCAATTTGATTCCCTTGCAGGTGGTGGTACAGATTCAGGAGCTATCCACTTAAGTCACGACGGAGTACCTGCTTTGTCAATTACAATTGCGACTCGTTACATTCATTCTCATGCAGCTATGCTTCACCGTGATGACTTCGAAAATGCGGTTAATTTGATTGTAGAAGTCATTAAAGAACTTGATGCAGATAAAGTTCAGGAGATTACTTTCAAATAAAAGAAAAAGAAGACCAGTCCATTGTGGCTGGTCTTTGTTATACATGCATTTAAAAAAATTAAGCAGTAGGTTCTTTTAAGCTCTGCTCTAATGTATTTAATATTTCCTGTTTCTCTTGTTCATCTGACTCTTTCCAAAGCATCTCAAAGAAGACGCCTAGACCAGGAAGCATCTTTTCTTCGCCTTTTTGCATGGCATCATCAATCGTGGCTTCCAATTGTTCTGAGTTGTGCCCAGTTACATTAGAAAGAATCGCTTGTCTTAAGTTAAGATTCATTTTTACGGGATCCTCCTTTATTATAAATTATCCTCATGAAAGTTTCCCTCTTAGTTTGACCAAACAGGATAAACCTATGTATGATTAGTTAGAAATAGACGAACAAATGAGGGAAGACAATGATTACATCCATTCAAAATTCACAGGTTAAAGAGTGGAAAAAGTTACATAAAAGAAAATACCGCAATAGAGAAGAGCGTTTTCTTGTCGAAGGTTATCACTTAGTAGAAGAAGCGCTGAAAAGCGATTGGCCTGTTTTTGAATTCATACTCAGTGAAGACGTGAATTTTTCAGTACCTGAACATGTGAAGTGTACAACCGTAAGCAACCAAGTATTTTCAGCCATCTCTGAGACAGAAACGCCTCAGGGAATCGCGGCAGTAGTAGGACAGAAGGTATGGGAGTATGCCCCTGCGTCCTTAACATTACTAGTGGATGCTGTACAGGACCCTGGCAACCTGGGAACTTTAATACGGACGGCAGATGCTGCTGGATTTGACCATATAATTTTGGGGACGGGTACAGTCGATCCTTATAATGATAAAGTTATTCGTGCCACTCAGGGGTCTCTTTTCCATATTCCTCACTTTACAGGTGATCTGGAGAAATATATTGGGAAATTAAAAAGCAGTGGTACCTCCATATGGGCCTCTACGTTGCAAAATTCTACTCCTTTTCAAGAACTCCGGCCTCAAGAGAAAGCAGCTCTTATTGTAGGCAATGAAGGACAGGGGATTTCTCAGGACTTTCTGGATTTAGCAGATCAGCTGGTCTATATTCCAATTTACGGAGAAGCGGAATCATTAAATGTTTCTATAGCAGCAGCTGTATTGATGTACCATATGAAAGGGTAGGGTTGCATCCTGCTTTTTCATTCTCTATAATATATAAGCAGTTATATAATAAAAAGCGTAGAAAGAGGCAAGTAGGTAATTGGGAATCGATTTTAGGGAGGAAGCACCTTAGACTGGAAGTGCTTTTATCGTGACAACTACTGAATTTTCACTCTGGAGCTGATCACTCTATGTGGTCCGGAATTTATTCCGTTATTCAATCTGAGGTGGGCACTACAGGTGTCAACAAGGGTGGTACCGCGAAACGACCATGGCAAGTCTCGTCCCTTTTTTTGGGACGGGACTTTTTTATTTTTATTAAAGGAGGACATATTCGATGAAAGAGCGTTTAGAAGAGTTGAAGCAGGAAGCTCTGCAAAAAGTAAATAAATCCGAAAACGTGCAAAACCTGAAAGACGTTCGGGTAGAGTACTTAGGAAAAAAAGGCCCTATTACTGAGGTGCTTCGCGGCATGGGGAAATTATCAAAGGAAGAACGTCCCGTAATTGGTCAGCTGGCAAATGAAGTAAGAGAAAGTATAGCCGCTGCGATTGATACGAAGCAGACTCGTCTGGAAGATGAAGAACTTGAAAAACAATTAGAGTCAGAAAGCATTGACGTGACTTTACCAGGACGCCCCGTTCGTGTAGGTGGTCCTCACTTACTTACAAGTATTGTGGAAGAAATTGAAGATTTATTTATCGGCATGGGCTTTGAAATAAAAGAAGGTCCTGAAGTGGAAACCGATTATTATAACTTTGAAGCATTGAACTTACCTAAAGGGCATCCGGCCCGTGATATGCAGGATTCTTTCTATATTACAGAAGAGCTGCTTCTGCGTACCCATACCTCACCAGTCCAAGCACGTACAATGGGGCAGAAAGACGGAAATGAACCAGTTAAGATGATCTGCCCAGGTAAAGTTTACCGCAGGGATACAGATGATGCGACCCATTCTCACCAATTTACTCAGTTAGAAGGCCTTCTAGTTGATAAGAATGTCCGCATGAGTGATCTGAAAGGGGTTTTAAATGCCTTTGCCAAGCAAATGTTTGGAGCAGAGCGCGATATAAGACTTCGTCCAAGTTTTTTCCCATTTACGGAACCGTCTGTAGAGATGGATATTTCTTGTAAAGTGTGTGAAGGGAAAGGGTGTTCCGTCTGTAAAGGAACTGGCTGGATCGAAATATTAGGTGCAGGTATGGTTCATCCGAATGTATTGGAAATGGCAGGTTATGATCCAAAAGAGTACTCTGGATTCGCGTTTGGGATGGGACCTGAGCGAATTGCAATGTTGAAATATGGAGTAGACGATATTAGAAATTTCTATACCAATGACATCCGATTCTTAGAACAATATCACAAAGCGTAAAGGAGGAGAAAATCAATGCTTGTATCATCAAATTGGTTGCAAGAATTAATCGATATTAGCAGCTATTCAACCGAAGAGTTAGCTGAAATCATCACGAAAACAGGAATCGAAGTGGAAAGTGTGACACCTGTTGCAGAAGGCGTGTCCGGCGTAGTTGTTGGACATGTGCAGTCCTGTGTACAACATCCAAATGCTGACAAACTATCTCTTTGCCAGGTTGATGTAGGAGAGGAAATCCTGCAAATCGTCTGTGGTGCTCCGAATATTGCAGAAGGGCAGCAAGTAGCTGTTGCTAAACCTGGATCTGTGCTTCCAGGTAACTTCAAAATTAAGAGAACTAAGCTCCGTGGGGAAGAGTCAAATGGCATGATTTGTTCTCTTCAGGAGCTGGGTATAGACGAAAAAGACGTGCCGAAAGAATTTGCTGATGGTATTTTCGTTTTCCCTGAAGATGTTGAAACAGGAGCGGACGCTCTTTCTCTGTTGAATTTAGATGATAAGATAATAGAACTTGGTTTAACACCAAACCGATCTGATGCCCTGAGCATGGTTGGAGTAGCTTATGAAGTGGCTGCCGCTATCGATGGTTCCTATAAACTGAAAGAGGAAGATGTTCCATCCTCTAATGAATCTGCGGAGAATTTCATTTCTGTAGAGGTAGAAGACAAAGAGGCAAACCCTTATTATGGGGCTTTCATCATTAAAGATATAAAAGTAGGCTCATCTCCTCTATGGATGAGGAATCGCTTAACGGCTGCGGGAATTCGTCCTATCAATAATGTGGTGGATATAACGAACTATGTGCTGCTCGAATACGGTCAGCCGCTTCATGCTTTTGATTACGATCGTTTCGGCTCGGACAAGGTTGTAACAAGACGAGCTGAAGACGGAGAAGTGATTACAACATTAGATAACCAAAATCGTGAACTGAAGAACCACCACTTGGTTATAACAAACGGTAAAGAGGCTCATGCGATCGCCGGGGTTATGGGTGGTGCGAAGTCGGAAGTTCAGGGAGATACGGAAACATTGATTTTAGAAGCGGCTTATTTTGATCCATCAGTCGTGCGGCAGGCTTCCAAGGATCATGGACTAAGAAGTGAGTCAAGCAACCGCTTTGAGAAAGGTGTCGATCCAAACCGCGTAGAGCGTGCAGGAAAGCGTGCCTGCGAGCTGCTGGCCAAGTATGCTGGCGGCACAGTTTTATCAGGAACAGTAAGCGTAGATCAACTGGATCGTTCTGAAAAAACGGTTTCTATGGAAACGACTGTAATTAATGAACGACTTGGAACTTCAATCACTAATGAAGAGATTGCTGATATCCTGCGCCGCCTTCAGTTTTCCTATGAACAGAATGGTGAACATTTTGTTGTAAAAATTCCAACCCGCCGTGGGGATATTGAACTTTTTGAAGATATGCTGGAAGAAGTAGCTCGTATTTTCGGGTATGATAACCTTCCCTATACACTTCCACAAGGATCTTCTCAAGCAGGAGGGTTAACACTTGAGCAGCAGCTCAAACGAAAAGTGAAATCTTACTTCGAAGGAGCCGGACTGCATGAAACGATTACGTATTCTTTAACACCAATAGAACGTTCTCAGATGCTTGTTAGTCCGGAAATTAAACGACAGGCGAAATCTCCGGTTGCTCTTGCTATGCCGATGAGTGAAGACCACAGTCATCTGCGGCTCAGCATGCTGCCCGAATTATTGCAATCCTTATCTTATAATGTGGCCCGTAAGCAGAAGGATCTATCTTATTATGAAGTGGGGACCGTATTTGTAAGTAATGAGGAAGAAGTAACGAGACAGCCTAATGAAATTCTAAGAGCATCCGGGGCTTTAACAGGCACTTGGATCTCACATCCCTGGCAGCAGGAGAAAAAAGAAGTAGACTTTTATGTAGTGAAAGGTATTGTTGAAGGGTTGAGTGCACAGCTTGATCTGTCATTCACCTATGAAAAAACCAAACTTCCTCATATGCACCCAGGACGCACGGCACTAGTAAAATCAGGTGATAAAGAAGTTGGTTTTATCGGACAAGTTCATCCTAAGCTTCAAAAAGAACTTGGTTTGAAGGATACGTATGTTTTCGACTTAAATGCTGAAGAATTATTTACTCAATATACTAAAGAGGAAGCGTTCCAGGCAATTCCGCGCTATCCATCTGTCTCAAGGGACATTGCGCTAGTGGTAGATGAACAGATCACCTCTGCCGCTATTGCTGATACAATTTCTGAGGCAGGAGCTCCACTGGTTAAGGATATACGGGTATTTGACGTATATCAAGGCGATCATTTACCAGAAGGGAAGAAATCCCTGGCGTTCAACCTTTTATATTTAGATCCTCATCGTACTTTGAAAGACCAGGAAGTTGAAGAAGCGCACGACAAAATTTTAACAGCAGTTAAAGATAAGCACGAAGCTGAACTTCGTGGATAAAAATAAACAGGTGTCCCGGCAGATCCGGGACACCTGTTTTATACTTCTACCACTTTTTAGCCTTTTGGGTATTGGCAAAATGCACTTTTGCTATCTCTTCAAGCTTATCTTCACCATAGTGTTTGATGACTTGAGCGGCGGCCTGATCAACTTTTGCAGAGGCACCTTTAGGGATGGAAAGTCCTGTATCCATTTCTAGTTGATCCATTGCTTTAACAAAAGCCGACCGGGCGATAATGGACCCTGCAGCAACAGCAATCGAGTGACTTTCGGCTTTTGTCATAAAATAAACATTGGGCTGTAAATGTAATTTTTCACTACGTAAATGCTTCTGGTAAACCTCAGGCTGTGAAAATTGATCAATCAGAATTCCATCGGGTTTCTCAGGGGATATCTTTTCTAATAACTTGTCCAGCGCCTGATGATGGAGAATTGTTTTCATTTTACCTTGGGACCAGCCCTTGCGCTGCCATTGATTATATTTATTATTAGGAAGCCGCAAAAGGCTGTAGGGAATTTTTAACTCGACAATGCTTTTAGCCAAGTCCCTGATTTGCCTGTCACTTAAATGCTTAGAGTCCTTAACCCCAAGGGCTTTTAGCGCAGGTACTTGCTCTTTAGTAACATAAGCTGCTGCAACCGTGATCGGTCCGAAGTAATCACCGGTACCAGCTTCATCAGAGCCGATATGAGAACTAGTAAATAAGCTCTGGGGAGGATGAAAGGCATGTGGCTGTTTAGAACTACTATTAGATTTAAGCGAACCGGAGTCAGGTTTCCCCCATTGCTCGGACTCAGATTCAGGGCTTCTACCTTGAAAAAGAACTTTACCGGAACGATAGGCTGTAATCGTGCAAGCATTGGTTTTGGCAGCAAAAATGGCATTTTGCGGCGGATTTTTCAGTTGAGAGAGATAGTGTTTTTTCATTTTTTCCAGTGTGGAAGCTGGTAATTTTAGGACAACTTGTGGCATGTTTAATTCCTTTCTGTGAACAAAAATGGTAACAACAGTATAGCAAAACCCATTCGAAAATAGAACATTTGCAAATTAGATCCATATTGGTTTCCTAATTCAATATCTTCATGTTACTATTAAATTTAGGATTGAGAAACTAGGGGGTATGGACGTGGCACAATCGGACCAAGACAAGAAAAGAATTACAGTGGAGATCAATAAGCGGTCTTACACTATAGTTGGTCATGAAGAACCCCATCATATCCGTATGGTATCCAGCTTAGTGGATCAGAAAATGCGTGAAATTCACGAAGCAAATCCAAGTCTGGATACGGCTAAGCTCGCCGTTTTGACTGCTGTTAATACGATGAATGAATATATAAAGTTAAAAGAAGAATGCACGGAACTGATGGATTATATAGAAAAGAAAGAGGAAAAGGACGACCACAACGATGATTGACTTACTATTGTTTTTTATATTAATAATTGGAATTCTAATTGGCCTGAAAAGAGGATTTATCCTGCAGCTATTCCATCTGATCGGGTTTATTGTTTCTTTCGTAGTAGCGGCTATGTACTACGACGACTTATCTCCCAAGCTTACTCTCTGGGTTCCATACCCGGAATTGCCCGCTGATTCATCCTGGGCCGTTTTTGTGGAGAACATGCCATTGGAACAAGCGTTCTATAATGCGGTAGCTTTTGCTATTTTGTTTTTTGGAGTAAAAATCATTATACATATCATCGCATCCATGTTGGATTTTGTTGCCGAGCTTCCAATTCTGAGTTCCTTGAACACATTATTGGGAGGTATTCTTGGATTCATAGAGAACTATATTCTGCTTTTTGTCTTACTGTATTTCGCGGCATTAGTTCCCCTGGAAATGGTACAGAATGCACTGGATCGTTCGTTCTTAGCTCAGTTCATCATTGAACACACTCCAGTGTTTTCCGAACAATTGAAAACATTATGGATCGAACACGTGGCTGACTGATGATAATGTAGATATGGGTAGACTAAGCCGCTGTGATTATGATCATAGCGGTTTTTTCTTATGTATATGAGGAAAATGTACAGTATAATCATCTATTAGAGGAGACGATAACATATGGCTGTTGATAAAAAGCAAGTAATCAAGTTACTGGATAAGATTGCTGTATATCTTGAGTTGAAAGGTGAGAATCCTTTTAAAATATCTGCTTATCGCAAAGCTGCTCAGGCTTTGGAGAGCGATGACCACTCATTGAGTGAAATTGAAGACTTTACAAAGATGAAAGGGATTGGAAAATCTACAGCATCTGTTATTCATGAGTTTATTGAAAATGGTGAATCTGATACATTAAAACAATTACAAGCAGAAGTTCCTGAAGGGCTGGTTCCATTACTTGACCTGCCTGGACTTGGTGGAAAGAAATTAGCAAAGTTGTATCAGGAATTAGGTATTATTGATGCGGAAACGTTAAAGACAGCAGTAGAAAAAGGGGAAGTTGAAGAGTTGGAGGGATTTGGAAAGAAGTCTGCTGAAAAGATAAAGAAGGCTTTAGAAGAAGCAAATACCCGTCCAGAACGCCTGCCGATTGCTTTAATGCTGACTCTAGCTGATAAAATAGAAGGTTTTCTTCAAAATGCAAAAACTGTAATACGCTATTCGCGAGCTGGCAGTCTTCGGCGCATGAGGGAGACAATCAAGGATATTGATTTTATCCTGGTCTCGGAAAACCCGGCGGAGACAAGAGACGAACTTCTTGATTATCCCGATATTAAAGAGATAGTGGCTTCGGGAGAGACAAAAGTTTCCATCGTTGTAAATGAAGGTTATGATATTGGAATTGATTTCCGTATTGTTGCGCCTGAGGAGTTTGCGACCACTCTCCACCACTTTACCGGTTCTAAGGACCATAATGTTTCGATGAGACAGCTTGCCAAGCAGCAAGGTGAAAAGATAAATGAATATGGCATTGAAAACGCCGAAACAGGTGAAGTTAAAACTTTTGAAACGGAAGAGGACTTCTTTAACCATTTTGGACTGCACTACATTCCGCCAGAGGTCAGAGAGAATTATGGGGAAGTAGAGAAGTATAAGGAACCGGTAGAGTTAGTCGAAATGAGTGATATCCGCGGTGATCTGCATATGCACTCGACATGGAGTGATGGCGCGCAGTCCATTAAGGAAATGGCCGAACGTGCAAAAAATAAAGGCTATGATTTTATCGCCATAACTGATCACTCTAAGTACTTACGAGTAGCCAATGGTCTTAATGAAGAGCGTTTACGCAAACAGCGTGAGGAAATTAATAAAGTTAATGAAGCGATGGAGAATTTTCATATATTTGCAGGTATAGAAATGGATATCCTCCCAGATGGGTCCCTGGATTTTAATGATGAGTTTCTAAAAGAGATGGATTTTGTCATCGCGTCCATTCATTCTAGTTTCAATCAGTCTGAAGAAAAGATAATGAAGAGACTGAATACAGCTTTGGAGAACCCTCACGTTGATATGATTGCTCACCCAACGGGCCGCTTAATAGGAAAGAGAAAAGGTTACAACGTAAATTTAGATGAATTGATCAGCGGAGCCAAGCGCACGGGAACCATTTTAGAATTGAACGCCAACCCTAACAGGCTGGACTTAAACTGGGAATGGTTAATGAAAGCCCAAGAAGGAGGCGTGAACATAGCTATAAATACGGATGCTCACAGTTACCCTATGTTAGCACATATGGAAGTGGGAATTGGCGCAGCCCGAAAAGGATGGCTCAGGAAAGAAACGGTAGTAAATACTTGGACAAAAAAGCAGCTTATGAGTAAGTTCGGTATTTGATAGTTGTTATAAAGGAGACGGATCTACATGAACCAGCGAATCCTTCATGTTTTAGAATTTAAAAAAATTATTGATCAATTAAGTGAACATGCAGCCTCCTCATTAGGTAAAGAAAAAACTGCTGCTTTAAAACCATCCTCGGACCTGGAGGTAGTAAAAGAATGGCAGATGGAAACAGATGAAGCGGCTCAAGTGCTCCGGTTAAAAGGACATGTACCGCTAGGTGGTATTTTTGATATTAAACCGAGTTTAAAAAGAACAACTATTGGTGGTATATTAAGTGCATTAGAGTGCCTGGACGTGGCAAGTACCATATATGGCGGACGTCAGTTGAAACGTTTTATTGAAGAAGCCGAAGAACCTGACATGCCTATACTCAGGGAAATAGTGACTGGGATTATACCTCTTAAGGAATTAGAGCAGTTGATTCGAAGTTGTATTGATGAGCATGGAAATGTTATGGACGGAGCCTCGGATAAGCTTAGAACCATTCGCTCTCGGGTCCGGACTTATGAGAGTCGGGTACGTGATAAAATGGATTCATTTACTAAGTCCAAGACTAAGATGTTATCGGATGCGATTGTAACCATTAGAAATGAGCGGTATGTATTACCAGTAAAACAGGAATACCGGGGGTCGATCGGAGGTATTGTGCATGATCAGTCTTCGTCCGGAGCTACACTCTTCATCGAACCCCAATCAGTCGTAGACCTGAATAACCAGCTCCAAGAAGCTCGAGTTCAGGAAAAGCACGAAATTGAAAAGATTTTGAAGGAGTTGTCTGAGGAGATTGCGGAAAATCATTCTGCATTATATGAGAATGTAACCCGCTTAGGAAACATAGATTTTATGTTCGCTCGCGCGAAGCTCGGTAAGCAAATGAAAGCCTCTATGCCTTCCATGAACGATGAAGGGCGCATTAAGATGCTTCAGGCAAGACATCCCTTAATTGGTGAGGAAGAAGTGGTCCCCAATGATATAGAAATTGGGGAGGATTATACCTCTATCGTTATTACCGGTCCCAATACCGGCGGGAAGACCGTCACTTTAAAATTGGTAGGTCTATGCACACTTATGGCTCAGTCAGGTCTTCAGATTCCTGCTCTGGATGGGTGTGAGATGGCTGTGTTTGAAGAGGTTTATGCTGATATAGGGGATGAGCAATCCATCGAGCAGAGCTTATCTACTTTCTCCTCTCATATGACTAATATTGTCGATATTTTAAAGCACGTGGATGACAAAACACTTGTTTTATTTGATGAGTTAGGAGCGGGTACTGACCCACAGGAAGGTGCCGCACTTGCAATGTCCATATTAGATGAAGTAGTAAATAGGAATGCTTGTGTAATTGCCACGACTCACTATCCTGAATTAAAAGCTTATGGCTATAACCGTGAAGGTGTGATCAATGCTTCAGTTGAATTTGATATCCAGACGTTAAAGCCTACCTACCGATTATTAATTGGCGTGCCTGGGCGCAGTAATGCATTTGAAATTTCGCGTAAGCTTGGATTAAATGAGTCCGTAATCACCTCTGCCCAGCAGAAAATCGGAGTTGACTCTCAAAGTGTAGAGAACATGATTGCCTCGCTTGAAGAATCAAAGCGGGGAGCAGAGCAGGATTATGCAGAAGCTGAACGTTTGCTGCAGGAAGCGGAAGATTTACGCAACGAGTTGAAGAATAAGTGGACACAGTTCGAACAAAAACGCGAGGCTCTTTATGAAAAAGCTGAAGAAAAAGCAGAAAAAGCAATTCGTCAGGCTCGAGAAGAAGCGGAGGCTATTGTCGGCGAGATCAGGAATATGAAGTCACAGGCTGGTATGAAAGAACATGAATGGATTGAAGCAAGGAAGATGTTCGACGAAGCTCAACCCGAACTTGCTAAAAAGAAAAAAGAGCCAAAACCAGAATCTCCAAAAGAAGTAAGAGAATTAAAATCTGGAGACGAAGTAAAACTGCTTACTCTAAATCAGAATGGGACGATTGTGGAACAGACTGGAAAAAACGAATACCAGGTTCAAGTAGGTGTAATGAAAGTTAAAGCCAAAAGAAAGGACCTGGAGTTCATTAAGGCGGAGCAGCCTTATAAAGAAAAACCGATGGCTACAGTTAAAGGAAAAGGCTACCATGTGAAAACAGAGCTTGATTTACGTGGCGAGCGGTATGAAGACGCCCTAAATAGACTTGAAAAGTATATTGATGACGCAGTACTGGCAGGTTACCCAACCGTCTCTATTATACATGGAAAAGGAACGGGAGCATTGAGAACCGCGGTACAAAACTATGCCAAGAACCACCGGAATATAACAAGTCACCGAGCAGGTGGCATGAATGAAGGCGGCAGCGGAGTTACTGTGCTGGAGCTTAGCTAGTAGATTATAAAGGGAGCGTTAAGATATGACTGACTTTTGGGAATATACGTTAATTGAGACAGCCGCTCGCTACAGTGTTGTCATCTTATGTTTGGTTGTCTTTATGGCTGTTTTTGAAATCGTCACTTCATATAATAATTGGAAGGAAATAAAAAATGGAAACCTTGCTGTAGCAATGGCTACGGGCGGGAAGATATTCGGGATTGCCAATATCTTTCGCTTTTCCATTGAACACAATGATTCGCTTCTCCAGACTATGGGCTGGGGGCTGTTTGGGTTTATTCTTCTATTATCCGGTTATTTTATCTATGAATTCTTGACGCCTTCCTTTAAAATTGACGAGGAAATTGCCACAGACAACCGTGCCGTTGGCTTTATGTCTTTCATCATCTCGGTGGGTCTTTCATATGTAATTGGAGCGAATATCATATAAGGGGCGAGATCATGGAAACCTTAGCAAAAGTATTAATGGTTGTTGCAGCTGTTTTTTTACTGATTGGAATATTATTTTTTATTGTTTATTAGAATGAAGTCTTCTTCACCTGTGGAGAAGACTTTTTTATATGCTCTTGCAAGAATGGTTCCGCACCAAGCGAAAAAACAAATCTCACGCAACAGGAAGCTTAACTATAAAACAAAAGGGAGGTTTTACAGAAACTTATAAAAATTATTAAAGAAAACCCTTTATTCAGGAGAGGTATAAGCGGATGTATAACAAGCGAAAATTGAATCTGTCTCCAGGGACCGGACCAGATTATGAACAGAGTAGATCCCTGCGCTTATAGTTAATTTTTTCAAAATTTAAAATTATATTTCAAATTTTTTTCATAAATCGTTATAATGGATATATAAGACTAAAGGGAGGCAATACGATATGGACACCTTTCATCGCCCCTGGCATGAACATTATCCACCAGAAGTACCTACCACTTTGGATTATGACGAGAAGCCGCTGCATGAATATTTAGAAGATAGTGCTCAATCATACGGCGAAAAGAAAGCGCTTTATTTTATGGGGAAGGAACTAAATTATCAGCAGATTTATGAAGAATCAAGGTTACTTGCCAGCTATTTACAAGAGAAAGGTTTAAATAAAGGGGATCGAGTATCTATAATGCTCCCTAACTGCCCGCAGTCTGTTATAGCTTATTATGCTATTCTAATGGCAGGAGGGATTGTTGTTCAAACCAATCCCTTATACATGGAGCGAGAGCTAGAGTATCAAATGAAAGATTCTGGAACAAAAATGATTATCTGTCTGGATATTCTTTATCCAAAAGCTGCTAACGTTAAGCCGAATACACCGCTTGAACATATTATTGTTACTGGAATTAAAGATTATTTACCATTTCCGAAAAACAAATTGTATCCATTTGTACAAAAAAGACAATACCAGGTATTAGTTAAGCCGGAACAGTCGAGTGATACTCATTTATGGAAGAATATACTAAAGACAGCAACTGGAAATGTAACACCTGTTAAAGTGAACCCTAAAGAAGATTTAGCTCTTCTCCAATACACTGGAGGTACCACTGGCTTTCCAAAGGGAGTTATGCTGACTCACTACAATCTAGTTGTTAACACACAAATGGCTAAAAAATGGTTGTACAAATGTGAAGAAGGTAAAGAAGTAGTGCTCGCTATTCTCCCATTCTTCCATGTGTACGGAATGACATCCGTCATGAACCTTTCTGTTATGATGGGAAATAAAATGGTTTTAATGCCTAAATTCGATGCAGAAGAGGTATTAAAAGTTATTGAAAAACAACGACCGACACTTTTCCCGGGAGCACCTACCATTTATATTGCCCTTTTAAATCATCCGAATTTGAAGAAATATGATTTATCCTCAATTGAAGCCTGTATCAGCGGCTCAGCTCCCCTTCCCGTGGAAGTACAAGAGAATTTTGAAAGGATAACGAAAGGGAAACTGGTAGAGGGATACGGGTTGACGGAGACTTCTCCAACTACTCACTCTAATTTAATTTGGGGAAGGCGCGTAAGTGGGAGTGTAGGAATTCCTTGGCCAGATACAGATGCTAAAATATACCGGATGGAAGCTGATGAAGAGGCAGAGCCGGGAGAAATTGGTGAAATTGTAGTCAAAGGGCCTCAAGTGATGAAAGGCTACTGGAATAAGCCTGAAGAAACAGCTCAAGTTTTAAGTGAAGATGGATGGTTTCGCACAGGAGACATGGGACGCATGGATGAGGAAGGTTACTTTTATGTAGTAGACCGTAAAAAAGATATGATTATTGCGGGGGGCTACAACATTTATCCTCGTGAAGTAGAAGAAGTGTTGTATGAACATTCAGAAATACAGGAAGCAGTTATCGTTGGTGTACCAGATCCTTATCGAGGAGAAACTGTTAAAGCATTTATTGTGAAAAAGCAGGGAAGCGAGATTACGGAAGAGGAATTAGATGAGTATTGTCGTAAGAATATAGCCTCTTACAAAGTCCCCCGGATTTACGAGTTCCGTAATGAACTGCCAAAAACAGCAGTAGGAAAAATTTTACGTCGCACGTTAGTGGAAGAAGAAAAGAGAAAGTTAGAGGGTACAGAAAGTGTTCAATAAAATTTAAAAGAGTGCAAAATGAAAGTTGACAGATATTTTCCTGGATAGTAGTATAATAGATGAATGACCATTCATTCATTTTCAACGAAGTTAGGCAGGAGATTGAAGTGAAAAAAAATAAACCTAAATACAAACAAATTATTGATGCAGCGGTAGAAGTTATTGCTGAAAATGGATACCACTCTTCGCAAGTTTCAAAAATCGCCAAGAAAGCGGGAGTGGCGGATGGTACAATTTATCTTTATTTTAAAAACAAGGAAGATATACTTGTTTCGCTATTCCAGGAGAAAATGGGGCAATTCATAGAGAAAATCGAGGAAGAAACCACCTCTAGACAATCAGCTGAGGAAAAACTTCTGAAATTGATTGAGACTCATTTTGAGCAGCTCTCTGCAGATCATCATTTAGCGATAGTAACACAGTTAGAGCTGCGTCAATCGAATTCGGAACTCAGGCAGAAAATCAATGAAGTATTAAAAGGATATTTAGATGTCATTGACCAGATTGTTGAAGAAGGTGTAGAAGAAGGGTTGTTCCGCGATAACCTTGACCGCCGTCTTGTCCGTCAGATGATCTTCGGAACGATGGATGAGACGGTTACTAATTGGGTTATGAAAGAGCAGCGCTATAACATAGTAGATCAGGCAAAAGAAGTCCATAGTTTATTTATCCATGGATTGGCCCATCCAAAAAAATAAAGGAGGGAATAGGGTTGTCAACTCTTACATTACAAGTGAAAGAACAAGTAGCAGAAATCACAATACAGAGTCCACCAGCGAATGCTCTGTCCAGCACTATCCTTCAGGACTTGTCAGAAGAAATGGATCGGATTGAGCAAGATTCATCGATAAAAGCCATTCTACTTAAAGGTGAAGGAAAGTTCTTTTCAGCTGGAGCTGATATTAAGGAATTTACCTCTCTGCAAGGAGCCTCTGATTATGAAGGTCTCTCAAGCAAAGGGCAAGAATTGTTCAACAGGATAGAGAACTTTCATATTCCGGTTATAGCTGCTATTCATGGAGCAGCGCTAGGCGGAGGGCTCGAGCTTGCTATGGCCTGCCATATACGCTATGTAGCTGATGATGCAAAAATCGGGCTGCCTGAAATTAACTTAGGGATTGTACCAGGGTTTGCCGGGACCCAGCGGCTGCCAAGATATGTTGGTGCTCCTAAGGCTTATGAAATGATCTTAACGGGGGTTCCAATTTCGGGAAGTGAAGCTGCCTCATTAGGTTTGGCAAATCAAAGTTTTCCGAATGAAGAAGTATTTGAACAAGCTGAAAAGCTTGCACGAACAATTGCTTCTAAAAGCGGCCCAGCCATTAATCAGGTAATGAACCTGATTCCCTATGCTCATACGTCGACTTTCAGTAATGGAGTAAACGCAGAGGCTACAGCATTTGGTCAGGTGTTTGGTAATGAAGATGCCAAGGAAGGCATTCAAGCTTTTATAGAAAAAAGAAAACCCGAATTTCAAGATAAATAGTCCAGGAGGTTATGTAAATGAACATTTATGTTTTACTTAAAAGAACCTTTGATACAGAAGAAAAGATTACTGTTGCTAATGGAAAGATTGAGGATGATAGTGCCGAATATATTATCAACCCTTATGATGAATATGCGGTTGAAGAAGCAATTAAGATTCGTGATGATCACGGAGGAGATGTAACAGTAGTAACGATTGGTGAAGAAGATGCAGAGAAACAATTACGGACAGCACTAGCCATGGGAGCTGATCAGGCCGTTCTAATTAACACAGAAGACGACCTGGAGGCAGGAGATCAGTTTACTACAGTTAAAATTCTGGAAGCTTTCTTTTCTGACCGTGATGTAGACCTTATCCTTGGAGGTAATGTGGCTATTGATGAAGCAAGCGGGCAGGTCGGACCTCGTTTGGCTGAACGACTGGATATGCCTTGTGTTACGACCATTACTAAAATAGAAATTGATGGAACTACTGTAACGATTGATCGTGATGTTGAAGGGGATGTAGAGAAAGTTGAAACATCACTTCCGCTGCTGGTTACGTGCCAGCAAGGTTTAAATGAGCCGCGCTATCCATCCTTGCCAGGTATTATGAAAGCGAAGAAAAAGCCATTAGAAGAGCTGGAACTAGATGATTTAGATTTAGAGGAAGACGATGTGGAGCCTAAAACGAAGACCACTGAAATTTTCCTTCCACCTGAAAAACAAGCAGGTAAAGTTCTGGAAGGTGAAACTGCCGATCAGGTTAAAGAATTAGTATCGTTGCTAAAAACTGAAGCTAAAGTACTGTAAATAGAGGACTGGGAAAGGAGAATCGTTATGAGTAAAAAAGTTTTAGTAATTGGGGAAGCTAGAGAAGGGTCCCTTCGTAATGTGACTTTTGAAGCGATTGCGGCAGGGAATATTGTAAGTGATGGCGGAGAAGTAGTAGGTGTGCTTTGCGGTGCAGGTGACTTGAGTGAAATGGCAAAAGAAATGGTGTACTACGGAGCTTCACGTGTAATCACCGTTGCAAACGAAGAATTGAAAACGTATACATCTGACGGTTACGGACAAGCGATTTATCAAGTGATTAAAGATGAATCTCCTGAAGGCATTATTATGGGGCACACGTCTATCGGAAAAGATGTAACTCCAAAACTCGCAAGCAAATTAGAATCAGGACTGGTTTCTGACGCGACGGAAGTAGTTGTAGAGGATGGAAGCATCGTGTTTACCCGCCCAATTTATTCAGGTAAGGCGTTTGAGAAGAAGGAAGTAACAGATGGGCTTGTGTTTGCGACGATTCGACCAAATAATATCCCTGCCTTAACTCGCGATGATTCGCTGGCTGGAGAAGTTACAGAAAAAGAGGTTGAAGTAACTAATATTCGAACGATTATTAAAGATGTCATCAAAAAATCTTCAGAGGGTGTCGACTTATCTGAAGCTAAAGTGATTGTGGCTGGTGGCCGCGGAGTTAAAGGTTCAGAAGGGTTTGAACCTTTACAAGAACTTGCTGATGTACTTAATGGAACAGTAGGGGCCTCTCGTGGCGCTTGTGATGCAGGATACTGCGACTATTCACTGCAGATTGGTCAAACAGGTAAAGTTGTTACTCCAGACTTATATATTGCCTGCGGAATTTCAGGTGCCATTCAGCACTTGGCAGGAATGTCGAACTCTAAAGTAATTGTTGCGATTAATAAAGACCCGGAAGCTAACATTTTTAATGTAGCAGATTATGGGATTGTAGGCGATTTATTTGATGTAGTACCGAAGCTGATTGAAGAAGTGAAACAAATGAAAGTTAATGCATAAATTTAATAAAGCCGAAGCCAAATAATTGGCTTCGGCTTTGTTCCATGTTTAAATAGGGTATAAACAAATTGTTAGTCACTAAAAATAGATAGTGATATACTCTAAACAGAATAAAAGTTCGAGGAGGAATAGAGAATGGCAATTGTAAAAGCAACAGATCAAAACTTTACAGACGAAACAAATGAAGGTTTAGTACTAGCAGACTTTTGGGCTCCATGGTGTGGACCTTGCAAAATGATCGCACCGGTTCTAGAAGAACTGGATGAAGAAATGAACGATCAAGTAAAAATCGTTAAACTTGATGTAGATGAGAACCAGGAAACAGCTGGTAAGTATGGAGTTATGAGTATTCCTACTTTACTACTCTTTAAAGACGGCAAAGTCGTCGACCAAGTGATCGGTTTCCAGCCAAAAGAACAGCTGGCTGAACTCATTTCCAAACACGCGTAAGAAAAATCTTCAAAAAAGACCGCGTTGCATAGCAGCGCGGTCTTTTTTATAGAATGCTCTGTTAAAGTTTATTGTTGATAATTCATAAGTGGCTTATTACACAGGAGGGCCGCAGGAAAGTGTTCAAATGTGGAATCGCCCCGAAAGACACGACCAGCATAAGCCGACCATCAAAAGGATTGCGGTTTTTCAATCCGTTGATGAGCGGCTTATGTCTCGAGTGTCTGGGTGATGGAACAAGCCGAGTTGTTTCCGTAGCCGCCCCATCCTTTTTTTGGCAATGGACCCGAGTTATCTCGAAACTGAGTCTTAATATAGAAACTGGAGCTTTTTCTTTATATCAACACGGAAGTTAGTTTAACAAAGCCTTATAGCAAAATGAAAACTTCATATGGTCTTTTAGGAAAGAAAGCACATTGTAATGGTTTATTTTTGTATAATATTTCCTGCATGTGATACGTTTAATATAGATTTCTTATATATGGAGTGAAATCCTATGAATTCAACAATTAAAGAAAAGCTGGCTGTCTTACCTGATCAGCCTGGCTGCTACCTCATGAAAGATAAAAATGGAACGATTATTTACGTAGGAAAATCAAAAGTTCTAAAAAATCGGGTGCGCTCTTATTTTACAGGAGCACATGACGGTAAAACCCAGCGCCTTGTTAGAGAGATCGTGAATTTTGAATATATTGTAACGACTTCTGAGATTGAAGCGTTAATTCTAGAAATGAACTTGATTAAAAAATACGATCCAAAATATAATGTTTTATTGAAAGATGATAAAACGTACCCATATTTAAAAATAACTGCAGAGCGGCATCCACGGCTAATTGTTACACGTAATGTAAAAAAGGATAATGGTAAATACTTTGGACCGTATCCGAACGTCATTGCTGCCAGAGAAACAAAAAAGTTGCTGGATCGTTTATATCCACTTAGAAAATGTAATACGATGCCTGATCGTGTGTGCCTCTATTATCACATGCACCAGTGTCTCGGTCCATGTGAGTATCCAGTATCTAAGGAAACGAACCAGGAAATTGTCCAAAACATTACTTCTTTCTTGAGCGGTGGACATACGGAAATTAAAAAAGATCTTAAAAAAAGAATGTATGAAGCTTCAGAATCTCTGGATTTTGAGAGAGCTAAAGAGCTCCGTGACCAAATTGATCATATCGAGTCGGTTATGGAGCAGCAGAAAATGACGATGAATGATCAGGTGGACAGAGATATCTTTGGATATTCCTATGATAAAGGCTGGATGTGTGTCCAAGTGTTTTTTGTGCGAAGAGGTAAGCTAATCGAACGCGATGTAGCTTTGTTTCCCTTCTTTGATGACCCAGAAGAAACTTTTCTCAGTTATATTGGACGATTTTATCTACATCAAAACCACCCTTATCCAAAACAAGTACTTGTACCCGTGGCTACAAACACTGAAGTTCTTGAAGGGGTGCTTGAAACCAAAGTTCATATACCTATGAGAGGTCGTAAGAAAGAACTGGTCGAACTTGCCATGAAGAATGCAAGTATTGCGTTGGAAGAAAAGTTTGCCCTAATCGAAAGAGATGAGGAACGGACAATTAAAGCAGTAGAGGCATTAGGAGAGCACATGAACATTGAAACTCCACATCGTATTGAAGCCTTTGATAATTCCAATATTCAAGGAGCAGATCCTGTGTCTGCTATGGTCGTCTTTATTGATGGAAAACCGAATAAGAAGGAATACCGGAAGTATAAGGTACGTGATGTAAGTGGGCCGGATGATTACGACACGATGCGAGAAGTCATTCGAAGAAGATATAAGCGCGTTCTTAAAGAGGATTTGCCTTTACCTGATTTGATCGTCGTGGACGGTGGAAAAGGTCAAATGTCAGCCGCTATGGATGTACTTGAAAATGAACTTGGACTCGACATTCCATTATGTGGTCTGGCTAAAGATGATAAACATAAAACCAGTGAACTCCTTTACGGAGAACCACCGGCTATTATGAATCTTGATCGTAACTCTCAAGAATTTTATCTTGTGCAAAGAATTCAGGATGAAGTTCACAGATTCGCTATCTCTTTCCATCGTCAGCTTCGAGGAAAAGGTGCGATCCAGTCTGAATTAGATAAGATTCCAGGGGTCGGGGAGAAGCGTCGCCGATTATTGCTCAGGCATTTTAAGTCTGTACCTGAGATCAAAAATGCAGGTCTCCAGGATTTGACGAAATTAGGAATTCCTGAGCCGGTGGCCAATACCATTCTTATCCATTTAAATCAGGAGGAAGCAGAGCCGGCTGAAGAATAGCGGCTCTGCTTTACGTGATCATAGCTGTGAGTTCTATGTACTTCTCTTTGGAATATTTTTCTTCTAGACATTCATAGGTTTGACCTGTGAGTGTCTGGACGGTTTCAGCTAAGAATCCGCATTCCACCCTGTAATCGATGGGGAAGAGGTTTTGGCTTAATCGCTTTTCAATTATATGCCCGGTCAGCTTGAAAACCAGTTCTTTTTTCTTTTCTTTGACCAATGAAAGATCTCCCCACCCCATATATTGAAAAAATTCATAGAGTTCTTCGTAATTTTGAATAGTTGTTTTGCGTGCCATGTTTTTGCCCATTAGATACAGAAGGTAAGGGGCATCTTGTCCAAGGAAATCAGGTAAGGTTTGATAGCGCATGATATCATAACCTGCACCTGTGGTGACCAGCGTTGATATAATGTTTTTGTCTAGTTTTGTAGATTCTTCCAATACGCTCATTCCTTTCTACTTTATTATCACCCGAAATGCGACATGGCGCAATAATTATTGTTGCATTTTGCGGAAAGGAAATAAATGTGTATTTTTGAGCATTTTATAGACTGGCTTTCTTGACGCTCCTAATGGATAGAAGTACAATAAATATGTCACAAACTGTACATTTAACAGAGTGTGAATGGATTAAAGGGGATTTACTTATTATTTTTGAGCGATTGTAAAGCGCTTAACTGTCTGAAAAATTTTCAAATTCATTCTTCTGTTATTATTTTGAGGGGGGTAAACATGGCGGGAACACGCGGATATGTTAATCGAAGGCTACATTCTTTATTAGGGGTAGTTCCCATCGGGATCTTTCTGCTCCAACACTTAACTGTGAACTTTTTTGCAACACGTGGTCCAGAAGCATTCAATGCAGCAGCTCATTTTATGGAGAGTTTGCCATATCGTTATGTATTGGAAATCTTCATTATTTTCTTACCACTACTATTCCATGGAATCTATGGAGTCTATATTGCATTCACAGCTAAGAGTAATTTGTCGAATTTCGGATATTTCAGAAACTGGATGTTCATGCTCCAGCGTATTACAGGTATCCTGACTTTAATTTTCGTAGCCTGGCACGTATGGGAAACCAGAATTGCTATCGGCTTCGGCTGGGCAGAGCTTAACTATTCATTAATGGAAGGTATCCTTACGGAGCCATTCTTCTTCTGGTTCTACATAGTAGGGGTGATTTCTACTACTTTCCACTTTGCAAATGGTCTTTGGTCTTTCTTTGTCAGCTGGGGAATTACTGTTTCTCCACGTTCACAACTGATCATGACTTATGCAAGCATTGTAGTTTTTGTCGCTATATCTTATATCGGTGTACGTACACTGATCCAATTCGCATACGGAATATAATTTTACGCAGATATATAGTATTTAAGGGAGTGAGCTTCAACCATGACTAATCGAAATATTATTGTTGTCGGAGGGGGTCTAGCAGGCCTTATGGCAACAATTAAAGCAGCAGAGCAAGGTGTCCACGTGGATCTGCTCTCTATTGTACCTGTTAAACGCTCTCACTCTGTTTGTGCACAGGGAGGAATTAACGGCGCGGTTAATACAAAAGGGGAGGGAGACTCTCCTTGGGAACACTTTGATGATACCGTTTATGGCGGAGATTTCTTAGCTAACCAGCCTCCTGTTAAGGCTATGTGCGATGCAGCACCGGGTATTATTCATTTACTGGATCGTATGGGTGTCATGTTTAACCGGACTCCGGAAGGTCTTCTGGATTTCAGACGTTTCGGAGGAACTCAGCACCACCGTACTGCTTTTGCTGGTGCTACAACCGGTCAGCAGCTTCTATATGCTCTTGATGAACAAGTAAGAAGGCATGAAGTTAATGGGCTCGTAACCAAGTATGAAAACTGGGAATTCCTATCTGCCATTATTGACGATGAAGGTGTCAGTAGGGGAGTCGTCGGCCAGAATTTAAGTGACCACGAAATTAAAGCATTCCCTGCAGATGCTGTAATTATGGCTACTGGTGGTCCCGGAATTATTTTTGGTAAGTCAACTAACTCTGTCATTAATACAGGCTCAGCGGCAGGTGCACTTTACCAGCAAGGTGTAAGTTACGCGAATGGTGAATTTATCCAAATTCACCCGACGGCGATTCCCGGGGACGATAAGCTTAGGCTTATGAGTGAGTCAGCACGCGGAGAAGGTGGACGTGTCTGGACTTATAAAGACGGCGAACCATGGTATTTCCTGGAGGAAAAATATCCAGCTTATGGTAACCTGGTCCCAAGGGACATTGCAACACGTGAAATTTTTGATGTATGTGTAAACCAGAAGCTTGGTATTAACGGTGAAAACATGGTGTACCTGGATCTTTCTCATAAAGACCCTAAAGAGTTAGATGTAAAACTTGGAGGAATCATTGAGATCTACGAAAAATTCGTAGGAGATGACCCTAAGAAAGTACCAATGAAGATATTCCCTGCGGTTCACTATTCTATGGGTGGTATGTGGGTTGATTTCGACCAAATGACTCATATTCCTGGAATATTTGCTGCTGGTGAGTGCGATTATACCCAGCATGGCGGTAATCGCTTAGGCGCCAATTCCCTGTTATCATCGATTTATGGCGGAATGGTAGCTGGTCCAAATGCTGTCAAATACACCGAAGGTCTGGAAACCATATCGGAGGATATGAGTTCAGATTTATTTGAAAAGAAACTAAAAGAAGAACAGGCTAAATTTGATGAGATTATGAAGATGGATGGCGATGAGAACGCGTATCAGATTCATAAAGAGCTTGGAGAATGGATGACTGATAACGTAACAGTAGTCCGTGAAAATGAGAAACTGCTTAAGACAGATGAAAAAATACTTGAGCTCATGGATCGTTACAAGCGTATTAACATTAATGACACGTCACGCTGGAGTAACCAGGGTGCCATGTTTACACGCCAGCTCTGGAATATGCTTCAGTTGGCTCGGGTCATTACCCAGGGTGCTTATAACCGGAATGAAAGCCGCGGTGCCCATTATAAACCTGAATACCCTGATCGTAATGACGAAGACTGGCTGAAAACAACCGTAGCGAGTTATGATAAAGAAAATAACAAACCAGTTTTCAGATATGAGGAAGTTGATACATCTTTAATTGAGCCGCGTAAACGCGACTACTCTAAAAGTAAATAAAGGAGGTCATGGATGATGAGCGAAAACAAAACGATTACGTTTATTATTACACGCCAGGATCACCCGGATGAATCCGCCTATGACGAAAAGTTCGAAATTCCTTACCGTGAAAATATGAATGTTATCTCAGCACTTATGGAAATTCGCCGGAACCCTGTGAATGCGGATGGTGAAAACACCACCCCTGTTTATTGGGATATGGGATGTTTGGAAGAAGTTTGCGGAGCATGTTCGATGGTTATCAACGGTACACCAAGACAGTCTTGTACGGCTCTAGTCGATCAGTTGGAGCAGCCGATAAGGCTGGCACCGATGACGACCTTCCCTGTAACACGCGACCTTGCGGTAGATAGAAGTCGTATGTTTGATTCCCTGAAGAAAGTAAAAGCATGGGTGCCAATTGATGGGACTCATGACCTTGGGCCAGGTCCAAAAATGGCAGAGAGTAAGCGTCAGTGGGCGTATGAGTTGTCTAAATGTATGACTTGTGGTGTATGTCTGGAAGCTTGTCCGAACGTTAATAGTAAAACTGATTTTATCGGCCCGGCTGCCTTGTCCCAAGTTCGTTTATTCAATTCTCATCCTACCGGTGCAATGAATAAGAGTGAGCGACTGCAGACGATCATGGATGCAGAAGGACTGATGGGCTGCGGAAATGCCCAAAACTGTGTGCAATCGTGTCCAAAAGGAATTCCTTTGACTACTTCTATTGCTGCTTTATATCGTGATACAGCTATTGAATCGTTTAAGAGTTTCTTTGGCAGTGACTCAAGAGTATAAGAGTGGAAAACCCCCCCTGACTTGTAAAAGTGAGGGGGGGTTTTCTATGGTATGATTAATGGTTTGAGAGGCTTGCCAGTCGTAGTATAATAGAAATAATTGATTTTGACGTAAGGGTGATCTTATGCAGAAGTTCAAGTGGAGTCACTTGGTTGTTTTATTATTCTTTATTATATCCGCCGGTTATTTATCCGTGCTTTCGATTACCCAGCCTTTCCTTGGAATTGATTTGGAAAAACAAGGAAACGACTGGGTAATTACACATATTGATATGGGTAGCTGGGCCGATCGAGAAAATGTCCCTATAGGTTCAAGTGTTTCTAGTATTGAAGGAAATGCACCAGAGGACCATTTCAGTGTTTCTATGTTTCAAGAAGTAGAGTTAGCGAACTCTTTTACCATTGAGACATCTGCTCAACCACTCGTTTATGAGAATATTGAACAAAAAGGTCCTTTGCACTGGACGCTTTTTATCATCATACCTATGCTGTTTTTTCTGGCCATACTAGCAATTGCTTATCTGGTTCATAAAAGAGTCCCGAAAAGGTATTCTGCTAATCAATTAATTATCTTCTTTTTAACTATAGCGACAGGTTACTTGAGTAATAGTGGAGCCGTGCGCGATGATTTGTACAGTATCTTTCTAAATACGTCTTTATTCTTAGTGGCTCCTGTTATTCTCATGCACTTTTTATATAATTATTTTCAGGAACTTAATATCTACTGGTTTTCAAAAAAAATCGTCTATTCTTTATATGTTTTTGTCATTGCCGTTTCGTGTTTAGAAGGGGTATTTTTAATTAATCATAATTACCCTGATCCGTTTGGTCCTGTTCCCGGATGGCTGCTGCTGGTACTTTATATCTTTTTATTTACTGTAATTTATAAAGGTCTTTATATTTATAAAGAATCACCAGTTGGATCTATTTTTAAATATATGAGTGTTGGGATGACCACGGCTTTTTTTCCATACATTTGGCTGTATCTAATTCCCGCCTTATTATTCGGTACAAAAATTATATCAATTGAGGTAGGTGCTTTTTTCCTAGTAGCCTTACCAGTGACATTCATGTATCTCATTACTCGTGAACGTTTAATTGATATAAACTTTGTTATAAGCCGCGTCCGTTACTATGCCTTGTTATCCGTTATCCCGAGTGTGCTGTTAACGCTTGCCATCACCTGGCTGATGGAAACAATAACCGCCGGGGTTACCTATATTCAAATCTACTTACTCATTCATATTGGCTTTATTATGTTTCTTTCCATAAAGGAAGTATTGGATTTCCGTCTCCAAAGATATTTGTTTTCGGCCCGTTACAGCTATCAGGAAAGTATGCACCGAATGTCTAAGGATATGAAAGATCAGTCGAATGCCGTTGATTTAATGAAAGTCATGCGAGATGAAATTAAGAATGTGATGAATGTTAAAGAAATTTACATCTATTCTAAGCACAATAAAAAGAATATGTATTGCGTGTACGATCAAATTCCTGATGATATTTTAAATCACTTTGAGGGCGAACTTATTAGTCATAATTATGACATTGGTTCTATTATAGAAACTGAAAAAGGATTCGGCGTTATAGTAGGGTATTCTTTAGAAAAGTTAACTATGCTCTGGTGTAAAGGAAAAAAAGATTTTACTACCTTGAATCGTGACGAAAAGACCTATCTTCAGACGATATCCCATAACGCGAACATTGCGATTGAAAATATGAACCTTATTGAAGATCTTGTAAAAGAATTGCGAACCTTAAAAAATGATAACACTCAAAAATACCCAACTTGGCTTTCCCGTCTACTTTTCACCATTGCTGAAAATCAGCGGAAGCAATTGTCCATTGATCTTCATGATACCGTTTTACAGGAACAACTTTACTTATACCGCAAGATGGATGATTTGATTGCCCATCGTCATGCTTTGGAGCCGACTCTCCAAGCTGAATTAAATATGTACAAAGAATCCCTGCTTGACAGCATCCACTTAATTAGAGAAACGTGTAATGAACTAAGACCTGCCTTTATAGAAGAATTGGGACTAGTACAGTCATTAAAGAATCTAATTCATCAATATCAATTACGTTCTAATTTCACGGTATATTTTAGAAGTGATGAATTTAAAGCTGGATTAGATCAGGAGCGTATACTGGCGATCTTTCGAGTTGTTCAGGAATTACTTACCAACGCTATGAAACACTCTGAAGCTAAAATAGTAAAATTATCCTTATCAAATGATGAGGAACGAGTCCACTTGTTTTATTCGGATAATGGCCAAGGAATGGATTATTCTTTTAAGCGCGATCTATTTTCGCACATTGGGTTATCCGGAATTGAACAGCGGGTAAATGGTCTGAACGGAAATCTCGAAATTGATACAGCACCCGGTGCTGGATTTAGAATGACCATAACCTTTCCTTATTCAGTTAAAAAGGAGGTCCACGTATGACTAAAGTATTAATTGTAGATGATCATCCGGCAGTTGGAGCTGGTACTAAAGCTATGCTGGAGCAAGAAAGTGATATGAAAGTAGATGTTATTGACCATTGTGATAAAGTAGAGGACCTTCTCAAGCAATATATGTATGATATATTGTTACTGGATTTATATATGCCAGGAATGAATGGAATTGAGCTTGCTAAGAAAATACGAAAACATTATCCGGACCTAACCTTATTAATTTATACAGGGTTTGATCTCAGCACTCACTTTAATATGCTGGTGGAGGCAAATATTAATGGTTTCGTAAGTAAAACAGCAACGAGTGAACAACTCGTAACTGCTATCCGGTGTGCACTTAGGGACGAAGTTGTTATTCCACTGCACCTCTTTAAACAGTTGAGACGTTCCGAGGCAAGTGTTAGCCAAACGAATGAATCGCAGGAAGGATCGAGTCTTTCTTTAAATGAGAAGGAACAATCGATTCTTAAAGAGGTAGCTTCAGGGTTTACCAATCGAGAAATTGCTCAAGCGCTTCACATGTCTCAAAGGAGCGTAGAATACACCTTAACTGGTATTTTTAATAAACTTAATGTACGATCAAGAACAGAAGCTCTTTTTAAAGCTCAAGAACTCGGGCTTGTGTCTAAATCGTAATAGTGTGACACAAGGCGGCTGATTCATTCATACGATACATTGACTAAATAATTCCCCTCAATCCTCATGCTCAAGGACAACAAGGAGGGGTACGCTTGTGAAGGAGGAGGGCTATCGGCCAACACAAATTCTAACCAAGCGGGAGCGAGAAGTTTTTGAGCTTCTGGTCCAAGATAAGACAACGAAGGAAATCGCAAAAGAGCTCTTTATTTCAGAGAAGACTGTGCGGAATCACATTTCAAACGCCATGCAAAAGCTAGGAGTGAAAGGGCGCTCGCAGGCAGTTGTAGAACTGCTTCGTATGGGTGAACTGGAACTTTAAGTCTCCATAGAACAGCAAAGATATGGACTGTTTGAGATGGGAGGGCCTTTCAGGTATTGCTGCACATGCCAATACCTGAGAGGGTTTTTAATAAGGAAGAATTTTTATCTTGAATTTTTGTTCATAAACCACGAGAATGAGACATACAGAGTAATTCGTTAGGAGTGCTGAACGTGTCCAATCAACTACAAGCGTCCATTATAGCGGATGTGGAAAAAGAACTTAGGTACATATCTGGAATCATTAAGCAAAGAGGACGAGTAATATTAAATCATTATCCTATTACGGCTCCGCAATTCGTTGCTTTGCAGTGGTTACTTGAAAAAGGGGATATGACTATCGGTGAATTATCCGATTATATCCATCTTGCGTGCAGTACCACGACTGATTTAGTGGACCGCATGGAAAAAAACAAACTGGTTGAAAGAGTTAGAGATTCAAAAGATCGCAGAGTTGTGAGGATTCACGTCCTTCAAAAAGGTGAACAAATTATTCACGAGGTAATTGAGAAGCGTCAAGATTATTTAAAAGAAGTATTGAAGGATATTCCTTCAGATGATGTGGAGACACTAAACAGCTTATTGCATGTCCTGCATGAAAAGATGCGTGACGCTGACCAGGAGCAATATGATTAAGGATTAAAAGAGGGATGTTACGTGAGGCAGCAGTCTATTGGAGTTATTGATTCAGGAGTAGGCGGATTGACAGTAGCACGTGAGCTCATGCGTCAATTGCCGCAAGAGTCTTTCATTTATTTAGGGGATACACGAAGGTGCCCATACGGACCTAGATCTGAAGAAGAGGTGCGGGCTTTTACATGGCAAATGGTGAATTATTTGCTTGCGAAAAACATTAAAATGCTGGTGGTTGCCTGCAACACGGCTACGGCTTACACGCTCACAGAACTTCAGGAGGAACTCAATATTCCCGTCGTTGGTGTAATTGCTCCAGGAGCAAGAGCAGCAATTAAATTTAGTAATAATAAACGCATCGGAGTTATTGGCACGGAAGGAACTATAAAGAGCAAGGCATATCCTCAGGCATTAAAGTCCATTGATCAGTCTATCAGGGTCAATGATTTAGCCTGCCCTCCATTCGTACCTATGGTTGAGGACGGTATTCTTTCTGGTCCTAAAGCAGAAGGTATTGTCGCTCGCACTTTGCAGCCTTTGAAAGCTATGAATCATATTGATACGTTAATATTAGGCTGTACACATTATCCTTTGATAAAAGACCTTGTTCAAAAAGAAATGGGAAGTCATATACAAGTGATAAGTTCTGGAGAAGAGACAGCAAGAGAAGCGAGTTTTTTGCTTGCCTATCATAAAATGCTGGAAGAAGGAAAAGAGCCGCCCGTCTATGAATTTTACACGACTGGGGACGTAGAGAAATTCCGTCTCATTGCAAACAGCTGGTTCGATGATCCGGTGGAAATTTTGAAAATTGTAGAGTTAGAACACGTACAAAGCACTGCTTATTAGGATAAGTGGTGTTTTTTTATGGACTTTTAAAGAAAGAGCAGCTAAAAAAATCTATGGTCTATTCCTTTCTGGGGCTCGTATATATGGTAGTACAATCAATCTCAGGAGGGGAAACTATGAAAAAGTCTGGTTACAAACCCTATTTAATTGCGGTTTTGTTATTAATAAGCTCAGGACTTTTAAGCGGCTGTTTGTTTGAGGGAGAGCAAGCTTTAGAAAAAATGGATGCACCGGAGAAGACGACAGTCACTGAACCAGAAATGGATAGTGAAGCTACAGAACCGGAAGGCGAAACGGAAAAAGAAGGAGAAACTACAGAAGAGGAGTCAGCTTCCGGCACGGTAGAAAGAGAACTATATCTATTGGATGCTAGCGGCATGGTTGTACCTCAAACATTAGAACTGCCTGCGTCGGAAGAAGCAGCGACACAGGCACTTGAATACTTAGTTAAAGATGGTCCAGTTACGAATTTACTGCCGAATGGATTCCAAGCTGTGCTGCCGGCAGGTACTGAGATTTTAGGACTTAACCCGGAAGCCGATGGAACAATGGTGGTGGATGTTTCAGCAGAATTCAAAAATTATGAAGAGAAGGATGAACAGAAAATCCTTCAAGCGATGACTTATACCTTGACGCAGTTTGAAAATGTGAAACGAATAAAGCTCTGGATCAATGGTCATGAACAAGATGTTATGCCGGTAGGCGGGACCCCGATAACGGATGGGGTTTCCCGTTCCGACGGAATCAATGTTCATGTAGGTGACCAAACAGATGTAGTGGATAGTGCAGCTGTAACTGTATATTTTCCGGCCCAAAATGGTGATCAGGTTTATCAGGTCCCAGTTACCACTCGAGTTAAAAAAGATGATAACAGCTACTCTTCCGTCGTCCAAGCCTTACTAAATGGACCTGAGCTCGGTACTTCGCTACTTCACCCTTTTAATGAAGGGGCGCAGGTGACAGGTGCAGATCTGAAAAATGGAGTTTTGAAACTATCCTTTAATGAAGCCATTTTAAGCGGTGAAGAGCAGAAATCACTTTCTGATGAAGCCCTGGCCAGCCTTGTTATGAGCCTGACGGATTTACCAGAAGTTGAATCAGTAGAAGTGCAAGTAGAAGGCACAGAGCAGGTTATGAAGGAATCAGGGGACCCTTTGGTAGAACCGGTCAGCCGCACTGATATTAATAAATCAAAAGAATAAAAAATAAAAATGAAAAAGGGTGCCGGTGCAGGCGCCCTTTTTCCGTTTAGCTCCAGGGAAGAGCAGACTTACTACCGAGCAGCTATAAATTGTGTTAAGATGGGCTAGGATAATGGAGTAGAAGAAGGAGGCGGCTTTAATGAGAAACGATCAAAGAAAAGTAAATCAATTAAGAAAAGTGACGATAGAAACTGATTATGTTAAACATCCGGAAGGTTCGGTTTTAATAAGTTTTGGAGATACAAAAGTAATTTGTAATGCAAGTATTGAGGATCGTGTCCCACCTTTTTTAAGGAACCAAGGAAAAGGCTGGATCACGGCTGAATATGCCATGCTTCCGAGAGCGACGGAGAATAGAAACATTCGGGAGTCTTCAAAAGGAAAAGTTTCAGGACGTACGATGGAAATACAACGCTTAATCGGACGTGCGCTACGGGCGGTAGTGGATTTAGATAAAATTGGCGAGCGCACACTTTGGGTAGACTGTGATGTAATTCAAGCAGATGGGGGCACACGAACAGCTTCTATAACAGGGGCGTTTGTTGCTGTGGTTCTTGCATTAGGTAAATTGGTGAATAACAAATCCATTAAAGAGCTGCCGATTAGTGATTATTTAACCGCTATATCTGTAGGTGTACTTCCAGAAGGAGAAGAAGTACTGGATTTATGTTATGAAGAAGATAGCAAAGCACAAGTAGATATGAACGTAGTCATGACTGGAAATGGGGAATTTGTAGAACTCCAGGGTACGGGAGAAGAAGCGACGTTTTCTATGCCCCAGCTCCAGACAATGCTTTCGTTGGCTCAAGAAGGAGTTACTGAGCTAGTGGAGCTTCAGCAGGAAGCAATTGGAAAATGGGCAGAGGTTATTTCTGCTAAACAAGCAGCACAAACGGGGGGTCAATCGTGAAAGAGGTTGTAATTGCAACAAAAAACGCCGGAAAAGTAGGCGAGTTTCAGGAGCTTTTTTCTGCTTATGATATAGCAGTTAAGTCTTTACTTGATTTTGATGAAGAGATAACGGATATTGAAGAGACCGGTAACACTTTTGCTGAAAATGCAGCTATCAAAGCAGAGGCTGCAATGGATCACTATCAAATTCCAGTGATCGCAGATGATTCAGGTCTTGAAATTGATGCATTGGATGGAGCACCGGGTGTTTATTCGGCCCGGTATGCCGGGAAAGAGAAAGATGACGATAAGAACATGGAAAAGGTGCTTGATGAGCTAATAGACACTCCGCTGGAAAAGAGAACGGCTCGTTTTGTATGCGCCATAGCCGTAGCCCGACCGAATGAAGATACCTTCGTGAAAACCGGGGTATGTGAAGGCAGTATTGCTTTAATGTCCAGAGGAGCGAATGGTTTTGGGTATGACCCGATTTTCATTCCAAAAGGGTCTGATCGAACGATGGCCGAGCATACTTCAGAAGAAAAGAATTCCATCAGCCACCGACATTATGCTATCCTGCAAATAGAGGAATGGTTAAAAGATCAATCGTAAAGAGGTGATCCAGATGCCGAAAGTATTAATTATTAGTGACAGCCACGGGCTGGAAGAAGAGTTAATCGAAGTAAAAAAACGTCATCAGCATGAAGTTGACGCCATGCTTCACTGCGGTGATTCTGAACTGAGTTATCATTCACAGGAATTAGAAGGTTTCTATTATGCAAAAGGGAATTGTGATTTTGAGCCTGAAATGGAAAACGATCAGGTGGTTACAGTAGGTGATATTACTTTTCTTGTGACACATGGTCATCTTTATCAAATTAAGTCTACACTGATGCCGCTTTCCTACAAAGCTGAGGAAGTAGGAGCTCAAATAGCATGTTTTGGTCATTCCCACATTGCAGGGGCTGAAAAAGTGAATGAAAAACTGTTTATTAACCCAGGGAGCTGCCGTCTTCCAAGAGATCGGGAGGAGCCAACGTACGCCATCCTTGAGTGGACGTCCCTTGATCAATTGAAGTTACAATTCTTTCATATCAATGGGGATGTTATGCCGGACTTATATCTGGAAACATCACTTGCAGCAAAGGAATAATTCTTTGCTGCAATCCTGTTGACAAATACAAGAGTTCTTATTATAATAGTTTTTGTCCGCTTAAACGATATAGAAAATCCTAGTTAATAATTTTCAAAAATGCGGGTGTAGTTTAGTGGTAAAACCTCAGCCTTCCAAGCTGATGATGAGGGTTCGATTCCCTTCACCCGCTCCATAATAACATAATTGACTTTTAGAATACTTAATCTTGTCCCAGTAGCTCAGCAGGATAGAGCAACAGCCTTCTAAGCTGTGGGTCGGGAGTTCGAATCTCTCCTGGGACACTAACTTAAAACAGCTGATTCCTTTTTATTAAAAAGGAATCAGCTGTTTTTTTAAGTTATACCATCGGTTTAAATTATCCTATTATAAAAAGGGCTCTAAAATATTTGTTGGGGTAGATAAAAATTTAGTATAAAAAAACACGCAAGCTCCAATCTTTACTACACTTGAATTGACGAGAAACAAGCAGAAAAGGAGTTGCGTGTACGTATATTCTAACATGCCCTTACCGGGACTACAAAATGCGATTATAAAGAAAAGTGAAGAAGTGGAAGGGAATTTTCATCTTCATGTGGAATTGCCGAGAAAGAAGCACAGGTGTATGGATTGCGGGGAATGGACCGATCGCATCCACGACTACAGAAC